>NZ_JAQRFJ010000009.1:0-84462 GCF_028599065.1 Xenorhabdus sp. PR6a
AAACATGTTTGGTTATCGTTCTACATCTCCCAAGATCCGCTTTATTACGGACAGAATGGTTGTTCGTGTGGTATATGAATGGGATGCCTGTCGGTTGGCTGAATATTATGCAAAAAATAAAGATTTTCTTAAGCCGTGGGAACCCAGCAGGGATGGCAGTTTTTATCAACCTTCCGGATGGACAAATCGGCTGAATTATATTGCGGAATTACAACGGCAGGGATCGGCATTTAATTTTTTGTTATTGAGTCCTGATGAAAATGAAGTAATGGGAGTGGCTAATTTCACTAATATTGTGCGAGGGGCGTTTTATTCCTGTTATCTTGGTTATTCTTTGAGCGAAAAATGGCAAGGGCAAGGGTTAATGTATGAAGCCTTGCAACCGACAATCCGCTATATGCAGCGTCACCAGAAAATGCACCGGATTATGGCTAATTACATGCCACATAATCATCGCAGTGGAAATTTACTTAAGAAATTAGGTTTTGAACGGGAAGGTTATGCCAAGAGTTATTTAATGATTGATGGAGTCTGGCAGGATCATGTGTTGACATCATTGATTGATGATACGTGGTGGGATCATATTAATTTGTAAAATTGCCACAAATTCGGTTATGGAGGGGGGGCGTTCTGACGGGTTTATTGCCAGGGCTGAGTCAACCGCATGTAGAAACGACAAGGAATATCCCATAGGGCGCAGTTTGACCAGAGGCTGATAATTATCTTCAAGATTGCGTACAATGCTGACGGGTGGGGGGGCGCCCACAATCAAAGTATATAACACCGCCCCCAACGCATAGATATCTGTCCAAGGCCCTTGTTGGTTTTCTTCATTGGCGGTGTACTGTTCCACGGGGGTGAAGCCGGATCGGACCGTTATCTCGGTATCATCAGACAAGCATTTTGTTGTCTGGCGGCTCGATCCTAAATCCAGCAATAGGGGTGATTGATTCTCTTGGATAAAAATATTGTCCAAAGAGATATCGCAGTGTAAATAATTTCTTTGATGGAGCGTATCAAGGGCATCCAACAAAGGAAGTAATATCCGGCAAAGCCAGTTTTCATTGATAAGATGTGGGTGCCTTACCCATAATTTATTTAATGTTATCCCCTTATAAAAGGGCATTGCGATATACGCCGTGCAGTTTTGTTGCCAAAAGCGCAGAAAACGGGGAAGACAGGGATGTTCGAAACAGGACATCAAGTGCGCTTCGCGGATAAAGTTTTGCAATCCGGTATGAAATCGTTTTCTTAGCTTTTCTCTTCGTGAGTGCTTTTCTCCCCGTAAGTTGAGTTTCATATCCCGGCAGCGCATAGCGAAAGAGTGGGGCATATATTCTTTGATAGCAATAGCTTGCTTAAGATGGTGATCCCAAACACGATATACAATACTACTCCTGCTTTTGCTAATGACTTCTTCGATT
This sequence comes from Xenorhabdus sp. PR6a, assembly GCF_028599065.1. Lineage (NCBI taxonomy): Bacteria > Pseudomonadati > Pseudomonadota > Gammaproteobacteria > Enterobacterales > Morganellaceae > Xenorhabdus > Xenorhabdus sp. PR6a. The sequence continues at coordinate 1,425 of NZ_JAQRFJ010000009.1, forward strand.
TCAAATTCATTGAGGCAGTACCCAATGGGAAGAGGGGGAGTAAAACCCATGTTGCCATCGTCATAAGTTCGGTGAAAATTCTGCAAGTGGATGGCCTCTTGGTGATTTAATGGGTGAACTGAAATTGAAACTCATCCTGTTCGAGATAAACCCGAAGATGCTGGTATTGTTCATGATGCGCGCTGGCAGAAAGCAGTTGCTGACTGATTTGCGGCAGCAGCGTATTGGTCAGGATTGCATCAACCATTCGTCCACCGGACTCAATTTCGGTGCATCGGCTGACGATATGTTCGACCATAGCATCATCGAATGTTGCTGTAATACCGTGGTTTTCCAACAGGCGTTTTTTAATCCTCGCCAGTTGTAATTGTACAATACTTATCATCACTTCATCACTCAACGGGTAATAAGGAATAACCAGTAGTCGTCCCAACAGGGCAGCAGGAAATACATTCAATAATGGCTTGCGCAACGCAGCACTGAGCGTTTCTGGCTCTGGCAGTGTCTCTTGTTGGGTGCAAAGTGCATTGATCAATTCAGTGCCGATATTGGACGTCAGGATAATAATCGTATTGCGAAAATCGATATGGCGCCCTTCGCCATCTTCCATCCAACCTTTGTCAAAGACCTGAAAGAAAATCTCATGGACATCAGGGTGAGCTTTTTCGATTTCATCCAACAAGACCACGCTGTAAGGACGGCGGCGGACAGCTTCCGTCAATACTCCCCCTTCGCCATAACCCACATAGCCTGGCGGAGCCCCTTTCAAGGTTGATACGGTGTGCGCTTCCTGAAATTCACTCATATTGATGGTGATCAGGTTTTGCTCCCCACCATATAACGTTTCGGCCAGCGCGAGCGCGGTTTCGGTTTTACCCACACCGGACGGACCACACAACATGAAAACCCCGACGGGTTTATTAGGATCGTCCAGTTTGGCGCGTGAAGTGCGTACACGTTTGGCAATTAACTCTAACCCATGATACTGACCAATAACACGTTGGCTGAGGGTATCCGCCAACTGTAATACGGCGTCGATTTCGTCTTTTACCATGCGATTGAGGGGAATGCCTGTCCAGTCTGAAACAACCGAAGAGACAATATTGCTGTCTACAGCGGCAAAAATAAGTGGCTCTTCTCCCTGTACGGTTTTCAATTGTTGCTGTAACGCTGACAATTCGGCGTGCTTTGCTTCAGGGACATCATCATGTTGCTCTGTGTGCAATTGAATTCGCAGGGAAATAATTTTATCGATCAAGAAAAGTTCTTGTTCCCAACGTTCCTGCAATTGCGCTTTCTGCGCTTCCAGCGTGGCGAGTTCATGCAGAATAGTTTCTGAACGTTGTTGATCACCGATGCCTAGCTTAAATTCCCGTTCGGCAATCTCCCGCTCAATGTGCAGTGCCTCTATACGATGACGGCAATCTTCCAGTTGTGCAGGTTCGGCATATTGGCTGATGGCGACTCTGGCACAAGCTGTATCCAGCAGTGCCACTGCCTTGTCGGGTAATTGACGGGCGGGAATATAACGGTGTGAAAGGCGCACGGCGGCTTCCACGGCTTCATCCAGCAACAGCACATGATGGTGCTGTTCCAGTGCCTTGACCAGACTGCGCAGCATAAGCAGCGCCTTGCTTTCATCAGGTTCATGAACTTGAACCACCTGAAAACGACGGGTAAGGGCAGGATCTTTTTCGATATATTTTTTGTACTCAGACCACGTTGTGGCACCAAGAGTACGTAATTGACCGCGCGCCAAGGCCGGTTTTAACAGGTTGGCAGCATCACCGGTTCCCTGTTGTCCGCCGGCACCAATCAAGGTGTGAATTTCGTCAATAAACAGAATGATGGGCGTCGGGCTGGACTGAACTTCGTCGATCACTTTGCGTAAACGAGATTCGAATTCGCCTTTGGCACCGGCTCCAGCCTGTAGCATACCGATATCCAATAACCAAAGCTGGACATTGCGTAAAGGCGGAGGGACCTCTTGTGCTACAATCTTGAGCGCTAATCCTTCAATCACCGCGGTCTTGCCGACACCCGCCTCACCGGTCAGCAGGGGATTATTTTGGCGGCGACGCATCAGAATATCAATAATCTGACGAATTTCCTCATCACGCCCTGAGACTGGATCAATTTCCCCATTGCGCGCCCGGGCAGTCAGTTCCTGGCCATATTGTTGCAGAGAAGATTGTTGCAGAGAGGAATTTGCCGCAGTCTGTGGCGTTATTCCCTGTATATCCGTTGATGATGCACTTGCTTGGGACTCATCGCTATCGCTGCAAATGCCAGTGAAATTATCGAGCAGGGTATCGGCATTAATCCGATCAAATTGGGGAGAAATGGATTTCAGCGTATTGCGTAAATTAAAGGTTTTCAGGATGCCGATCAGCAAATGAGCGCTGCGAATTTCACTGACACCAAATTTCAATGATCCGTATACCCAGGCGCGCTCCACCGCATTATCAATATGCTCGGAAAGGTCAGAAATAGCACTGGCGCCGCGTGGTAAGCGATCCAGCGCGGTCACAATGTCTTTCGTCAGCGCGGATTCATCCAAGGAAAAATAGCGGATAAGTTGCTGTAAATCGCTGTTTTGTTGCTGCATGAGTTGATGCAGCCAGTGGACTAATTCGACATAAGGATTGCCACGCAGTTTACAAAAGGTGGTGGCACTCTCTAAACAAGTGAACAGAGTACGGTTAAGTTTGCCGAAGAGTACAGAACGACTGATTTCTGACATAGCGTATCATCCGTAGAGTGAGGGTTAACGGTGATAGATCAAATCGCCACGATGGGCGGGTTGGGGATTTTTACCCGGCTCAACGTGGCCAAGCCAACTACTTAATCCCAATTTGACCGGTTCTGACAGACGAATGCCTTTGACATCCGATTGATGGAGAATCAACCGGATGTCCCATGCGTATTCAATCCCCAGATATTGATAAACCCAATCATATAACTGTTTTGATTTAGATTCTCCCGGCAAGAACATCTTATATTCAGCGATGCTGAGCGGGCCCAACTCAATGCGAAACTTATGCTGAATATCGTAGAGTGCAATGCCCAGAAAAGCCGATTGACCTAAGCGGGGCAGGTGGCGTCCTGCTTTTAATTGCGCTTGATCCGATATTTCGATATTTAGCCATTGAGGAATATTCTGCACAATTTTTAACGGGATCTGGAAATAAGAAGCCAGTATTTTTTCCAACCCTTCTGCACTGTGTCCCTGACGGGATAAATGGCCGGATAAGGAATAACGGGCATGATCATGGATGGCATCTGGATTTTGCTGTGCAGGTAATCCCATCCCCACCAAACAGGAGAGATAATGGTAAAAGCGTTGGTTATCCTGACGGTCGAGTGATACGGTTGGCCGGGTATTGGCCCAGGCGCGATAGAACAACTGGATTAGCCTGTGGTGAAATAAATTGGCAAATGCGTTCAGCGTGGGATCTTGATGATTATATTGTCGCGTATAAGCATATTCGGTCATATGCAGTGGTAGTGGGCCATTGGGGCCGAACAAGCCAAAACTGTAAATCAGCATGTCAACCTGTTTTGAGTTTTCCCGCTGCTTGACGTCGGCAATCGTCGAAGGAGCGAAGATCAGGGACGCTTTTTGCCCCAATCGCAGTAGATCATGTTTCGGCAATGGGGCAGTACCCAGCCTGTAGTATGCCCCGGATTGGGCATCGATACGGCGCAGCGTTTGAAATAAGTCGAATTGCCAAGGTGTTTGGGTGAGTTGTTGCCAAAAATCATCGGGCAAACGACAGAGACGATGCAGAGAAATAGCGTTCTTTTGATTCGTATTCATTGTTGTTTATATCAATCGCTTGTTGCCCATGCGGGCAGGCCAAAAACCGATATTGCCGCGTTGCTGGCTATACAGCGTCATTTCAGTAAACGCGTTCATGGTGACCAGACGTGAGAAGAGTCTTTCCAGTACGCTGCCTAACAGCCAAGGGCTGGTGCCCGCAAATTCTTGCTCATTGACCTCTATCCTGATGCTGACGCCACGGGCGAAAACAATCGGGCCGGGTTCAGGCACCCGTCGATAAATGGTCTTTAAGGTACAATGGCGGATGCCGTTAATTTGGCGGATGACGGCCGGTTCTGCAAGGTTGGCATAGAGACTCAGCAATTGCCGCAATGCCTGAGTCCCTTGCTCGTCATCTTTATCCATAAAGTTCAGGTAATTGAGTTGAAGTTGGCTAATTAATTTCCAAGCGGCTGAACCTTGGGTTAAGGCAGGGCGTGGAATGGTGGGTCTTTTGAGAAACGCAATTTGGTTAATAGGAATTGAATCCAGCATGGCAAAATTGTCGAGATCTTGCTGACGCAGCATCGCCGATAAATCACGGTTAGTACACATCACTTCGGCAGTCAGGAATTTTAATTCATTGGGCCACGGAGCGTGTTGTTCATCGACAATGGAAACAAAGGCTTCCGTTCCGACATAACTGGTGCGGGTTCCGTAGTGCTGGGCATGTTCAGATAAGATACGCGGTTCACGGCGCACAGAAAAGTAAGCACCGTAATTGCCTTTATCATCACTGAAAGTCGACCAAAATGGCCTGAATATTTGGGTTTCTTTGCGCTTGATGTTTGCCCCGTGCAGGCGCTGTACTGAGAAAATTTCGTAGTCCAGCGGACGAATATTATCGACTACCAAATGGTATTCATTGGTACTCTCTTCCACAGAGACACGTTCCGTGATTTTAGGGAATAAATTAATCACGGGGGTACTGTTTATGGCCAAATACGTGGTCTCTACCAGACGTTCCAGATTGGCATCGGCTTTGTCCAAAAGCAGTATCAGCTCAAATTCACTTTTTTCTTTTGTTTGTTTCAGCAAAGATTCCATGCCACTGATACTGAAAAATTGAAAGCGCGCGGGAAAAGCAAAATATTCTTGGAGTTGCCGATAACCACTGAAATTACGTGGATCATTGGGGAGTAATGCCTGATCATCATCAAATCCCTCATGATGGGGGAATATATCGGGCAAGACCTGATATTGAGGGGCATGACCCAGTGTCTGGCATACTATGCCGACAGAATGTTCCATAATCAGTTCCAACAATTGCTGAGATTGAATATCTGGCCCGGCAAGAAAAAAAACCAGTTTCTTGAGATCCAGCTCATTGAGGAAGAATTTTCCCTGGCAGCTAAGGTGAATGCGCAGCGCACTGACGGCGCCATATTGATGAAGGTTCAATGCCACGAGTGGAAGATCGGCCGGAATTCTGCCCAGTTCAACGTTTTTTAGCTGCAATGGCTGCAAAGTGACATCTTGTGTGGTGGTATAGTGGAAATTGATGCCGTCTTTTTTTAATGTTTGACAGTGCATGACGGTGCCACGCGGCACTAAAAAGCCGTGACTGATATCGCCCTTGCTGGTATCCGGCTGGAGCTCGACGATGGCCATTGACGGTGTGGGAGACAAATAATTCGGGTACAGCATCTCCAGTAATTGCTCGGAAAAACGTGGAAATTCCGCATCCATTTTTAATTGAATGCGAGAAGTCAGAAAAGCGAAGCCTTCCATCAGGCGTTCAACATAGGGATCGACAACATCAATGCCATGCATACCTAAGCGATTGGCGACCTTAGGGTAGCGTTCGGCAAATTCTTTGCCCATTTCACGTAAATACATTAATTCACGGTTATAATATTCAAGCAATTTATTGTCCATAGCCCCTCTTATCTCTTCTCTGTTTCGACCTTACCCGGCTTCTTTGATGGTGAAATAACCATTTTCCAGATCGATATCACTACGGAACAGGAATTCCAGTGGCCAGGGAACGCACCACAAAAATCCTTTTATTTCTATGGATAAAGTATTGTATAGCGTCAATGAATGGGTATCGGAAACACAACTCACTTCAAGCCCATCGGGAATGATACGGGGTTCGAAGATATGAATTGCTGTCATGATCCGATGTTGGATATCTCCCCATTCTATTTCAGACAGACATTTACCCGATAAGGGAGGCAAACCAAAGTTATAAACCGAATGGCGAATTTCTGGAAAGGGCGTGAGATTTTGTTCAGACTCACTATTGATATTATTGAGCAACCATTGCAAATCTCTCAGGACATTCTGTCGTAAGGCCGAGTGCGATAGCATGTAATTGTTGATTGCTTCTTGTTTTTTATCCGGCTCATTATCGGTGAGCCTGTCCAATAAAGAAGGCAGCATTCTGTCTTTAGCAGTAATGCGTACCGTGTTATTGCGACTATGATAACCACCATGCAGTAAAGTGAGATTGTCATTCATGGATTACCTACTCGCTATTATGATTGGGCGTTTTTATAACGATTCACTTCTGCTTCATAGGCTTGCAGGAAATTTGCCCCAAACAGAACAGAATCTTGTTCAAACTCATGCACGATTTTTTGATAATGTTTGGTGAGATACTCCCACATTGATGCTTTGTTGCTCGATGATAGCGACAAACGTGGCAAACAATCGTCTTCCCGCGCTTTTCGTTCAAGAACAGCAGGATGGAATAAATGTAATATGTCTGTTGTAATGGCGCGTATTCCTGCAATCATGCCTGATTGGTGCGCTTGCAACTCGATTAAAATGTCATGGGTTGCCTGTTCAAGTGGCATAAAACCGGGTATATGGCCACCAAACATCAGTGCTAAAACCGATTGACCGGAAGGTAACAGTTTAAAGGGATTGTTGGCGTCAAGCAGGGATTGGGTCATGGCGGCATTGGCTTCGCGTTTGAGTTGGGTACGTGAAGCATTGAGTGCGATGATGCCTTGGGTTAAGCGGCTAACCAAAAGACCTAATTGATACATCTGGTGTTCATCAAATTGCAGCCTGCTTATCTCTTTTAGCCCCATGCCATCCAATAATGCCGCCAGTAACTTCCCTTCCAATTTGACACTATTGGTTTGATATTTATCTGTTCCTTTGTTTTGGGAATAATCTTGGAAAAATCCTTGTGGGTCGTGGAAGGCTTCCTCTTTAATCGGATTTCTTTTTTGTGTATCAGCCAATACAGGCTCAGAAGGCGGTTCAGGCAGCTCAGAAGGTTCAAAAATAAATTGAGGTTTCGAATGAGTTGCTTCATCCACTGAGTTCAAGGGGGCAGCGTTATCTAACAACATTTGGTTTAAGAGATCATCATTTTTGGCATGTTGTAGTGTCTTCATGTGCTTATCAGAAAACAGTGCCAGTGGGTCAATTTCCTGCTTATCATCATCTTGATCATCAGGTGGCAATCCATCAGGCGGCAATAATGTGGTCGGTGTATGGTCATTCAGGATATCTTTCTGTTGGAACGTCGTATCTGAATTGAACATCGCAATCGGATCGGTCGCCCGTAATTGTAAGGCATCAAGATCGGTTGTTACCTCAATGTGCGCCAGCGGGTCAATGGGGTTCCGTTCTTGATAATGTTGGCCTTTTATCAGGGGATTGTTTACCCGAAGATCGCTGACCAGCGGATCGTTATCGTTTAACGCTTGTTGGGTCTGATGAGCATTAACAGGAGAGCCAGCATCAGGAGTGGGGAAAATTTGCTCAAGATCATCCCAGACTTCACTGGGGATCTTTGTTTCATCACCGGTCAGCGGATGTTCACCATGAGCTATTTGGGAAGTTGCCTGTTGTGATGCACGCTTATTAATATCAATGATTTGGATCTGATAATTGCCAATATTCAGCATATCACCATCGCGGATTTCAACCTGACGATCGGGAGCCAGAGGTATCATGTTCAATAAGACCTCAGAAGCAGAACCTTGATTGTTGAGCCGGCATTCTCCATCAGCGGAAATGGACACAATAACCTGCAATCTGGCAATGGTCAGCTCGTCATCGGGTAAATACCAATTATTTTCCGTGCCGCGACCGATTGTGCCGCCTGGAGGAGAAAAGTCATAACTCAGTTGTGGTGGTTGGTTTGAACCTGAGTTTTTAACAATGGTGAATCTCATAAGTATGAATACCTATTTAACCTTCCTGCGGGAACCCACAGGAAGGTTGTTAATGTTGGTTTATGTGCTTTATCCGACTTGATTGCTATAAGAATCCCATTCATAGCTGACTTCAGCGCCTTTAGAACCTGAGGCAAACTCTTGAGAGAAGTAGCTTTCTTTATGTTTTTGGAAGGCGATAAGAATAGAAGCATAAAAACCGCCATCCCCGTATGCCAGGCTGGATCGCGCGATCAAGGCATTGGTCAAGGTTAATGTATACCAAGGCTCTTGTTTACCTCCTTGCCGGCGTACATTCAGTTTCACTTCCTTGATATGTGTCCCTTTGACGAGATACTGGCGCAAGGTGATAGCCGATTTGTCAAACAAGATATCCAAAGACAAACCAGAAACGGACACGATACCTGCACCCAATCCAGTACCTTGAGTGGCATGATTGATACGGTTAAGCACTTCCAGTGAAAACGATCTGACAGCAGTCCAATCTTTGAACTCGTTATCACCTGACTCCCCTTTAACATCAGTAAAATTAATATATGCATCAATGCCAGGAATAGACATAACTTCCGCCTTATTAAAGTTGAATGAAATAATGGGGCCAATAAAAGCATTCAATAAATGCTTATTGGCGTTAAGCATAAAAATATATGCGTGTTGAAAATCAAAGATGGGTAGGAGGTTTTGGCTAGTAGGATGTTCTATAGGTAAAATAGCTTAATTCCTTAATATCACGCTCCTTTTAATGAAGGTAATTTTGAAACCAGGCGCAGAGAAACGGTCAAGCCTTCTAGCTGATAATGGGGACGCAGGAAAAATTTAGCCTGATAATATCCCGGATTACCTTCTACGTCTTCGACCTGAACCTCTGCGGCTGCCAGCGGTTTTCTTGCCTTGGTTCCTTGTGATGAATTGACGGGATCACCATCAACATAATTGATGATCCAATCATTCAGCCAACGTTCCATGTCAGAACGCTCCTGAAAAGTCCCAATTTTGTCGCGAACAATACATTTCAGGTAGTGGGCAAAACGACAACAGGCAAATAAATAGGGCAAACGAGCCGCAAGGTTGGCATTGGCAGTGGCATCAGGATCGTAATATTCCGCCGGTTTTTGCAGGGACTGGGCGCCAATAAAGGCGGCCATATCCGTATTCTTGCGATGCAATAACGGAATAAACCCATTTTTTGCCAACTCTGCCTCACGGCGATCGCTAATGGCGATTTCTGTGGGGCATTTCATGTCCACACCGCCGTCATCAGAGGGAAACGTGTAGCAAGGCAAGTTTTCCACAATACCGCCGGATTCTACGCCACGGATGGAAGTACACCAGCCATACAGTTTAAAAGAACGATTGATATTCACCGCCATAGCATAGGCGGCGTTTGCCCAAGTGTAGTTATTGTGAGTGGGACCTTCGGTATTCTCCTCAAAATTGAAATTATCAACGGGGTTTGTGAGCGCGCCATAGGGGAGGCGGGAGAGGAAACGCGGTAGCGCCAACCCGATGTAACGCACGTCTTCGGATTCACGTAAGCTGCGCCAAGGCGCATATTCCGTGTTTTGGAAAATTTTTGTCAGATCCCTGGGATTGGCGAGTTCCTGCCAGGACTCCATTTGCATCACACTTGGTGAGGCGCCTGAAATAAAGGGGCAGTGTGCCGCCGCACTGATTTGTGCCATTTGGCGCAGCAGTTCAACATCCGGTGCCGTATGGTCGAAATAGTAATCTCCCACCAGGCAGCCGAAAGGCTCGCCACCAAACTGACCATATTCCGCTTCATAGATCTTTTTGAAAATCGGGCTTTGATCCCAACTCACCCCTTTGAAACGTTTTAGTGTGTTGCTCAATTCCTTTTTGGAAAGACACATCACCCGGATTTTCAGCATTTCATCAGTTTCGGTATTGTTGACCATATAATGCAAACCACGCCAAGCGCCTTCCAGGGTCTGGAATTCCTCATGGTGCAGAATATGATTCATCTGTTGTGATATTTTGGCATCGATTTCAGCAATCAATGACTGGATAGTACGGTAGGTATCGCCAGAAATAGTGACCGTATTTTCCAATGCCTGTTGTGCCAGTGTCTTCACCGCATTTTCAACGGCACTGCGGGTATGATCACTTTGCGGACGAAATTCCTTATTCAACAGAGAGCTTAGTTCATCAGGGGTATACTCTTTTGCGACTTGCGCTTGTTGAATTTGGGTTTCTTGTTCAGTTGAGCTCATCAATTACTCCTTATCTTCAGTACCTTCTTCCGAAGCATGATCTTCAGGTTTTGGTGCTTCCGCCAAGGATTTCAGCAGGGCGGGGTTTTGCAATATTTCGGCAATCAGTTTTTCTGCGCCGTTTTTACCGTCCATATAAGAAAGCAGGTTTGCCAGTTGGGTGCGTGCTTCCAGCAATTGCGCCAAAGGCTCGACCTTTTTGGCGATGGCATCAGGTTGAAAATCTTCCATATTTTCGAAGGTTAAATCGATATTCAGTTTGCCATCACCGGTCAGGGTATTTTCAACCTGAAAGGCCGCCCTTGGCTTGATGGAACTCATGCGCTCATCAAAGTTGTCAATGTCAATTTCCAAAAATTTGCGATCATTGACGTCAGGTAAGGCTTCTACCGGTTTTCCTGCCAAATCGGCCATAACGCCCATAACAAAGGGTAATTGAACTGCCTTCTCTGAGCCGTAAAGCTCGACATCGTATTCAATCTGTACGCGAGGGGCGCGATTGCGTGCAATAAACTTTTGTCCACTGGATTTCATAACACCTTCTCCATGACTGGATTCACCGACAAATAAGTGAATGGATTAAAATAAAAAATGATTAATCTGTATCAGGGGTATCATCAGGATGATTTGGACGGCCGAAAATGGTCTCAAGCTGATTTAACCCTTCTGGCACAAGATCGTAGATAATATTCATAAAATCGCGGTCAATCAGCCGTAGAATGCGATCAATCATTATCGGAGCCGGGTGGCTTGGCTCATGTTGAAGAAAATACGTTTTGGCTTTTTCCAATAAAATACGTGCATCATCACGGTGGCTGGCTTCGACTTCGTGCCAATGAACCGATGTCACGTTCTCGGAAGTCGCAAGGGTTGCTGCTGATGATACTGTTTGTCCTGTTGCGGTTTTCGGTTTTATAAACGGCGCGGACTCAATGAGTTCTGTATTGGCAGCATGTTCTGCAATACCACAAAACCCAATGATGGTATCCAGTTGTTTTAAAAACTGCGGCAATTCGGGGATATGGGTATCAGATAATTTGTGGCGAATAATTTCAGTCAGGGCAGTGAGTTGCTCGCGAATGGTGATGATTGCCAAGATCTCAGGGCTATTAGCTTGTTGTTTTAATTCATCCACTAATCGATTGCGTCCACCGGTATAACCTTTGATTTCGGTGACTGTACCGTTAAGCAGTAAGCAAACTTCCTGTAATGATAATTCTGTCGAAACACTTTTGAGTATCACGGTGTGTTGCGCTTTTAGCGTGCACGGGGAACCATCTTCGATCGCAGCCAGCGTGTTGAGACGAAACAGGGGATCATATTCACCATTAAACTCCAGTTTTGGCCACACATCTTGCCAATAACGCTCCAGCGCCTGACGGAGTAAATTCAGGCCATCGGCATAGCCACAAATTCCCCGTGTATTTAACCATGCCTGCATCAGGGCGATGATGACACGCAGATCTTTAGAACGGGACAGCAACTGAGTGGCTTTTTTTTCCACCTCTGTCCAGTTGGGCGGCTCAGCCGGGATAAGCACCTCACCAAACTGTTGTTCTGGTTTTTCGATGAGGAACCGTTCTAATGCCAGAAATTCATCATCATATTCGAGGTCTTCCCCGCAGGGAAACTCCGCACTGATCGGAGTGAGTAAGGCATCAATATTCATGGTATTTTCAGCTTATATTCAGTTCACCGTGGTGATCTCGATCGTGGGGATATTGATTATGCTGCTTGAAACAGTTCCGGGCTTGGGCACGAGAAAGCAGGGAAGTTAAACGGGCTAAAAACACTGTTCGGCGTAAATTCCAGTAACACTGTATGACCACTGATATTAAACCCTGCCCGTAAGCTCATATCATCAGCATAAGTTGGGTTGCCGGTTTTGCCACGCCAGATTTGTTTGGCATGATCCAGTAATCGGTTCAGTGCCCAGAAACCCGACGTTGATAAGTTCGCGGTTGTACCATTACTGAGATTTAATTGAATGCGAACCAGATTGGTTTTAGCGGGTCCCGGCCAGCTAACGAGCTGTGAAAGTTGCGGGCCGTGGCTGTATTCTACTTTCTGTCCATCGACATCCAGTATCATGCTTAATATGTCATTATCCATGCTGACCGGGCGAACCATGACGCGAAATAATGGCGTCGGGGTTCCGGCGGTAAATAGCGTATCGCGGATAATCTGGGCTTGCTGGAAAGGTTTAAGCAACGCTTTTCCCCCCGGCAGGGATTTGCCATTCACGCCGGGCATAAATTGCCATGTTGGTTGCGTTGTATCGACCTTACCCACTAAATTTTTCTGGAAAAAACTGTCCATTAAACCGGTTTCGGGAGCAAACATCCGGGCCATGTCATCAGGCTTGATATCCTGCCGTGCGTTAGGCATCAGCGGATAGCGATGAGCAATGGCCTGGTTGCAAAAACCACCAATTTCTGCACTGAGGTGCTTACCGACATTTTTCATGTCACTGAGCTGAGTATCGTGACTTGCGCCAACCGCGAGTGAGGAAACCATGCTCCGAAACGGCATGGGCAGCCGTTCTGATGTGGTTTGTAACTGCGTAATAATCTTACCGTCAGGCAAGGGCATCCCCGTATTGGTTGCATTTTGCACTGAGATTAAATACAGATATAACTCACCAATTTCTTTTAAGGTTTTATCAAAAGGAATAATGGAACTGTTTTTATTGGTTCTTTTTGCCAATTCAAGAATGGGGGCAAAATGTTTTTCTATTTCTTGTTCGGGTTGCTGTTCCGGTAAAGATTGAGCGTTATAGGACAACATTTGTTTCGGGATCTGTCTGGGCACTAATTTCGAGGTTAATTTATTCGACTGATTCTTCACAATATTATTGAGTTGCTTAATATTTGGGTTATTTTCATTCAGCGTGACATTCTTGCTGATATTAATTAAAAGATTGCGCATCGGGGAATCGGAAGAAGACAATAAACGTGCTGTACTGGCCCGTTGCTCTAAACTATCGATATTTCTTAAACGAATATCCGCTAAAAATTGATTCCACTGATAGATGTAGTCATTAATATAAAATTGCTTAACGGAATATTTGATCTCCTTATCGGTCTGCTTTTTTGCATAAGTACTGTTTGCATAAGTACCGAGCACCCAGTTATCTTGTGAATACAACGTGGTGAGAAAAGTATTGAGGTTTTTTCCAATTCCTGTCTGATAACCCGCCGGTGTGAACATGCCCGCTATCCCCTCTGTAATAGGCGCGTCACTGATACGTGAGAAAGCCAATTCAGCTTGAGGGCCGGCAAGGGTGTCCAGATTGACGGGAGATAAATTGGGATCATTCATTAACTTTTCTTTTAAATAGTTATAAGCGCGTTGTGTTGGTGGCAGGCTGCTGATTAATGCCTGTTTTTTTTCGACCAGAGCGTCATCAAAAATAAAGGGGGAAGCCACAACGTGGTGATCTAACAATTGACCGATATGTTCCCCAATTTGTTGCAACTGCTGTTGAGTGATATCTGCATTTAAGTGGGTTTTTAAATACTGCATGATCCAGTTATGCAGAAATTTACCCTCATAATGTTTAGGCTGATATAACATTTGATAAGCCTTGAGCGTATTGTAACTTTTCTCTGCGTCCTCACTATTATCATCATGCATCTGGTGGGTGATGATGATGGCTATTTGCGGCAGTAATAAAGTTTGCAGTGCTTTTCTGTACAGAGACTGGCTGGCATCACTGATTTTTTCACCGCTATACAGCCCCATCCGATAGGATAAGGGGGGATTTTCTAAAGAGAAATGCGAGCTTTTATCTAAATAGGCCAAATTGTTTAAAATGGGTAATAAGGCGTAAACATCATGGGACTCTTTTTTTAATTGCTCACCTTGTTTCACAATCGCCGGAATTTTGGCTTGGACTTCCAGCAAATAATTTTTATTATTGCTATAGCTGGTCAAAAGTAAATTCGCCAACAATGCCAGTATGGCAACCGAAATAATATATCCCAATCCACCCAAAACGCGCTTGCGGTATACCCACCAGCGGTTATAACCGGCAATGCCTGCTTCCTGAAAGATATTGTCCAGTAAATTTTTCAAAAAATAAGTTTGTCGGGTTGGGACAGGGGGAATCATCCCTTTACCATTTCCCCATGACATCGTATGGCTATTGTTATCTGTGGGTAACTGAAAAGTGTGGTTAAATTTTTCCATCACATGGTCAAATGGAGTTCCTTCTTGTGTCCCACTGGTGAAATACAGCCCTCGTGGATAATAGGGTATTTCAAATCCCGACCTGGCGAATACGATGTCAAGATATTGTGCAATCAGCGGGCGCAGGGACGCAATTTCTTGTGGGAACAGATAACTTTCAGCACATTGCCGTGGATTATGTCCGTTTAACAGAATAGAGGGTAATTCAGCCTCCAACCGCAATTGTAACTGGCTATATTGTTGTTCAAAGATGCCATTCAGGTTGAACTCATTATTTTTATTCCATTTGCCTTGTGGAACCGAATCCCATGGGAAATTAAATCCCCAAATTTGCTCACGGGCGTTTTTGTCAAAATGAGCGAAATAAGCACTAAACCCTTTTAATAAATCGGTTTTGGTGACCATGACATAAATAGGTAACCGTATCTTGAGTTGTTCATGTAACTCTGACAGACGCCGGCGCAGCATATAGGCCTGTTGATCCCGTTTCTCCGTTGAGGGATTCAGTAAATCTTCCACATTAATCGTAATAATGACGCCATTAAGCGGTTGGCGGATACGGTATTTTTTCAACAACCAGATAAGGTTTTTCCATTCATCGGCATCTTGCTGGTGCACACTGTCCTGTGTGGTATAACGGCCTGTGGTATCGAGCAGAACCGCCCTATGGGTAAACCACCAGTTACAGCTATCCCTGCCCTGCATACTGTACAGGGCGGATTGACCAAAATAGTCCGACAGTGGAAAGTGCAGGCCGGAATTTGCCAGAGCGGTTGTTTTACCCGAATGGGGGGCACCGATAACCAGATACCAAGGTAATTGATAGATATATTGGCGGTTGAAGACGTTTATCCAGCTCGGTTTATTTTTGTTGTATAAACCAGAAAAATAGGCTCTTTTCAATAATTTTGCCGCATCGGAAAAACGTTCTGCCAATGTAATAGAGTGTTCATTCTGCTGATTTTCTTGGTTTTCATCCTTGGTGATATTTAATTGCTTGGTCAGCTTTTGATTGATCCAGGATTGGTAAAACCGCGGTATTAGCTGAGTGAATAACCAAATCACGAATAAAATAATGATGATAATAATGCGTGTCGTCATTGACGCAAAAGGAACCGAATTACCGACAGAAATAATAGGTCCAAAAAACCAGATAACGAAAGAGAAAGCGGTTATGCCGAGAAAACTCCAGGTTAATCGGCTGGTCATAAGAGAAAAGAGGGCATTCAGCATGTCTTAGTTTCCTTGCATCGTTTGATTTACAGGAGAAACTAACAGTGTGATTTCGACTCGTCTGTTTTGGGCTCGGTTATCGGCGCTATTATTGGGAACCAACGGATCGCTGGCACCTCTGCCTTCGGTTTTGATTCTTTCAGGTTGGTTCAGGTAACGTTGCAGTTCTTTTTTTACCGACTTCGCTCTTGCGAGTGATAAAGCGTAATTGGAGGGAAAACGGCGGGATTTAATCGGAATATTATCCGTATATCCGACCACCAGAATTTCTCCGTTAAAATGGTTCAACGCCTCAGCCACTCGCCTGATGACATCCAAATAACGACTTTTGACCTGAATAGCACTGGTGTTAAACAAACCGTCTCCTTTTAATGTGATCACGCTCCTGTCAGGCAGGTCAGTGACAGTCAATAATTCCTCCGCGACTTCCTCCCGCAGCATACTTTGCAGATTCAGGGTGGGGGGGACGGGCGGTGATACCCGATCGCTGACTACCAGATTGGGCAAATTAGTCTGGTAAATTTTTGCCAAAATAGGATTGACCATATCATTCAACCGCCAATTCAGGCTGATATACAGGATACCGACCAAAAAAATTAATATTATTGTCGAGATCCACACCGGTAAGGAAAAGTGCCGGGATTTGATTGGTGCAGTAATGGCGCGTACTTTTTGTGATAATTCAGCGGGGTAACTCCCTCTCATTGAACGTATTAACTGAAACAGGCGTTGTTTTACCGTTTCCAATTGGGTGCGGCCGTTATCCATCACCCGATAACGCCCTTCAAAACCCAGTTGGAGACAGAAGTTAATCAGTTCTAACAGGAACAAGTTATCCCTGGGATTTTGCGATAGCTTGGCTAATAGCTGGAAAAATTTTTCCCCTCCCCAGGTTTCATTGTGAAAAGTGACGAGCAGGCCACTGCCAGACCAAACACTGCGAACCCCCCAAGGTGTCAGGGCTGCCGCTTCATCCAGTGCGGTACATAAACAGTAGCGGGCACCGATGATCACGGCGTAGGGCAGTTTGGCCTGTTGGCATTCCACCTCAAATCGCCGGATTTCATTGATCAGTTGCTGGCGTAAATGGGCGGGATCAGGGTGAACCGTTGAATGCCGGATCTGCGGGATGGTATTTAATAATGGATTGGCGGCAGAAACCAATGGGTTATGATTGGTATCACCAGAAAGCATGTCAGGTTCAGTTTTCTGCTTTTCCTGCATCATCGGCTGTGTTACCTCAATTTTTCCTGATTACGAACCGCCCAAAACTCGATATTCAGGCCAGGGAAATCACCGGCCAGATGTAATGCAAAGCCGCTGGATTTTTCCATCTGCTTCCATAAATCCCCCTCTTTTTCCAATTCGAAATAGACATAACCTGAATGCCAGGGGATCTGTCTGGGGACAGAGGGCATTGCCCGCAGGGAAATACCGGGTAATTGCAATTGAACTAATTCACGTATGCGGCCAACGGGGGCAATTTTCATTTGGGCCGGGAAGTTGTTCATCAGCATCTCATTCGCAACGTCAGCATGGACAGCCAGAATAAAGCTGAACACATGTATCATATTGGCGTCGGGTAACGTCGCAATATTCAAGCCGTGAGAGTATTCCGTTAATGGCAACTGAATCGCATGTTCTTCCAAAATGATTGATAACCCTTGGCGCAGTTGGAACATAAGTTGATTGAAACACTGCGTTAAATGGTCATGATCATAGCGAGGCAAATTCTCTTCCGGCACACGGTGTTGGGAAAAGGTCGCCAATTCAGTAGCAAATTGTAGCCATTCACTGAATAACCGTTCCGGATGCAGTAATGACAGATGCCGGATATGGTTCACTTGGCCGCTATACCGGTTTAACAGTGACAGCAGAAGAAAGTCCATAATCTCAGAATCATTGTAGCGCCCCAACTGTAACAAGCGCTGGCTGATTTGTTGGCGGCGTTGTTCCAGTAAGTCCTGTATATCGTTGATAAAGCCGACGATTTGTGGGCTGGCATGACCGTTGAGCAGAGGAGGAATAAATTGCGAATCAAGGTGGAGTTTCTTGTCACTGGTTTTATTGATGACATGCACAATGCCCAATGCCGTCCATTCGGGCGTTAAATCAGATTCCAACATCAGGCGCAAACGCATTTTGCCGAACTGTACCGCAGCGTTGCCGACTGACATGGCATTAAAGTCATTGACTTCAACTTCAAAGCTGACAAAGCGGGCTAAAGAGTCACCTTTTTCACTGAAAATAACCTCTTCTTTCCCGCGCCGGAAAATGGGCAAGGCCAGAACAACATGAGTATCTGACAGATTTTCACCAAGCTGTAACGGCGTAGGGGCATGGGTGGTATCAAAACTAAAGGGCGTTCCGTCAGGAAAAATACCGCTGGCGGAGGAAAGGCTGACTTTACCTTGGTTGAGGAGTTTCTGATCTAATTCAAGCGACAAAAACCCCCAATAGTAAGGCGCCTGCGCTATTCCCCAGTCACGAATATAGGCTTCAAAATAGTTTTCCGCCTGCTGAAAGTGGTGGGGGCGTAAAAACATCCCTTCCGTCCAGATCACTTTTTCTGATTTATTCATTATTTTCTTTATCTCCAGCCGCACAGCTTGAATGACACTCTTTAATTAGACTTAAGCCTTTGTTGGTGACTTTTACGCACACCCGTAGTTCGTCAGAAGGAGAACGCCAGAACTGATAAAAAGGGGGATTTTCAGGTACAGGAACGGGAAATGAAATCCGCCATTTCTTACCGCTCAAATTTTTATATTCAGCGATCAGCCCGATATGCCTGGCTTCCGGTTGGTTTTTTTCCATCAGGCAATGCGTGGATTGGGAAGGGAGGATAAACAGTTGATCTTCATTAACCAGTTTATCGCCCAATGCCTCCTGAGCTGTGCCTTGCAAGGAAAAAAAATCGGCAGACATAAACGCTTCATTCGATTTCAGCAAAAAAACGTCTATCTTCATCGGCTCAGAATCATTTACATTCGATTCGGTATTGAAGATAAATTGATAGGGCGGCAATTTTGCCTTTGATGAACAACCCGTTATGGTTAACAGTACTAAGGTTAACAGTATGGTGGTCATCATTGTTGTGGATAGCAAAAGTCCCTTTCTCCACAATCCGATTGAACTTAAACCCATCATGTCAGGCGGCGATGATCAGGACTTTGGTCTGGCTGGGAACAATGCGGAAACCCATCGCATTCGTCGAATTCTGCATGGTAGAACTTGACATCCGGGTTGCCGGAGAACCTTTGATCAAGACTGAGTTAGCCCCCATCACATGACGGGAGGAACCCATTACCGTGCCGGAAGCGACGCCGGTATTGGTGCCGGCGTTATCTCCGGTGGTCATGGGGATGGTGGTTGCCAGATTATGTGCCGGGCAACCCATAAATAAAATGTTGGGTGCATTGCTGATACCGGTCGTTCCTTGGGCCATATTGGGATAGGGCACCGGTACAGGCGTAAACATTGGGGTCAGGCAGACATCGGGAACGGCGAGATCCATTCCACCCCCTTGAGAATTAGCAAACATCGTTTTCCTCCTGGCCGATATTTAGCCGATATGAATTTGTTCAGCATCAATTTTGGTCATGGCTTTTGCCGTGACCATCGTCTGTTGGGCGTGTAATCGGGCATAATTTTCCGCCCGCATATCTAATTGACCGGCACGAACCTGCTCAGTTTGGGTGGTATGCCGAAACAAGCGGTGACTGAGTTGTGTGACGGTTTTCCAGAGTGATTCAAACTGATTGCCAACCAAGCGGGTGATTGAGATCCATGCTGAGAGTGATTTTCCGCTGTACTGCATTTCGCTGATATGGCAGTTTCCGTTGTTAGCAGTGATCGTTAAGTCATTACTGTTCATACTCAGGTTCCCTTGAGCAGTGATGGTCAGATCACCGGGGACGCTGATTTCAGCAATGCTCTGTTGTTCTGCCCGTTCTAATATGGCTAAGATCCAGCGCTGATTATTGATTTGCGTAATTAATACGGTATCGCCTATACAGGGGGTCAATAGGCAACTCACGGCTCGCCGGCAATGCCACTCACGGTTGGCATGACTGTTTGCCATAAAATCTGCCATAAAGCTGCCATCCTGAAGAACATCAACAATCTGGCCGCTAATCTGCTGCAATGGCTCAGTCGTAAGGGGAGCAGTCGTAAAGGTATCGATCGCAAAGGGCGTTGCAAGGGGGGATGAGGAGAGCGCATAAGAAGGCTTCGTCATGTTGATTCTCCTGATTAAATCTTGTTATGTTGCAGACTCCACTCTTCAGCGGCCAACAGTTCAGGATCATTTTCCAGAATACCTTGGCGGTCAGAGAACAATGCGCCAACCTGTTGAGCACGATGAAAAAGGGTTCTCATAAAGTGAGCAGTACGAAAATCACAGTTGTTGACGTTTGCATAGGAAAAATCGGTGTAAGGCATATGACAACCGGTGAACTGTGCATTTTCTGCATTCACGTTGTGCATGACGGCCATCGCGAGATTACTGTGCCGGAAATCAGCAGATGCCAGACAGGCACCAACAAACAGGGCTTGCTCAAACAGACTATTTTTGCAACGGGCGCGGGTTAAATCTGCTTCAATAAATAGTGACTGGGTGGCATTGACATTCGAGAGTAAAGCGTCTTTTAAAATCGCACTTTTGAAATTGCAATTGGTCAGTATGGCGTGGCTGAAATTGACCGATTCAAGCTGGCTACCGATAAATTGGCACATTTTAAGTGTCTGTTTGTGAAAATTTTGTTTACGCAGATCACACTCAAAAAAAATCGCTTTGTTAAATTCACTGGCAGAAAAATCGCTGGTGCGTAAATCCTGACGAAAAAAAGTGACCAGAAAAAGCTGGCCGTGGCGAAACTTTGTTTGATCCATCGATGAATGAAGAAATGTGATGCGATCAAAGTGACTGTGGCTGAAATCAGCATCTTGCAGTGAACAGGAGATAAACTGGGAACTGTTCTGTTTGGTCGCGGTAAACTGGGTTTTTTTTAAACTAGATTGATTGAATACGTCGTTGATTAATCTGCTGTTATTAAAAATTGCCCGTCCCAGATTGCACTGCTCAAAAATGTTTTGTTCAAGGGTTGCTGAATCGAAAGTCGCGCCTTCGGCCTGACATCCGGTAAAAATGGATTCCTTAATCAAGGTATGAGAAAGATCCGCACCGGAAAAATCGACTTCTCTAAAAATTCCCCCTGATAAATCACGTCCGCTCAGGGAGATGTTCTGCAAACTGATTTTTTCAATCACCTCACCCTGTTGGATTTTGTCGACCAGTTCATCCGCCGTCAGGAGACTCATACCACATCCTTATCCCGTTTAGGCAAGGTCTTGGTGCGCTTAATATACGCCTCTTTAATTGAGGTTGAATCGCTGATAATGGATTGGGACAAATCAGTACGGAACAGATTGGCGTGCCGTAAATCTGCGTTGTTAAAGCTGCATTTCTGCATAAATGCGCTCATCAGGTTGGCATTATTCAGCAAGGCACCGCGGAAATCCGTTCTGATAAACAGACTTTTGCCTGCATTCAGATACTGCATATCGGCTGACCGGCAGTCAGCTTCACTGAGATCGCTGTTATTCAACGTCGTGGCATAGAAGTTAGCCTGAACCAGCGGCATTTGGCGCAAATTGCATTCTGTCAATGTGGCATGGCTGAAATCGGCCTGATTCAGTTCACTGTTCATGGCAAACGCGCAGGTCAGCAAGTTGGCTGAATGAAAGCGGATACCGTTCGCCTGCGTTTCCACCCATGAACAACTTTCCAGCGTGGCATGGTCAAAAACTGCGTGTTTTAGCTTGCAGTGAATAAAGGCCACTTTAGTCAGGTGGGCGTTATTGAACGTGAGGGCCGGGAGTTCAAGTTGCAAAAACGTACAGTTGTTCCATTGCGAATCGGGGAATTGGCAATGGGTAATAAAGATCTGTTGCAGGAGTAAATCTGTAAAGATGACGCGGTCAAAGCGGCAACGATCAAATCGCGTTTCCTGTAACTGGGTTTCGGTAAAACTGGCCGTAGAAAAGTCACTCTGTTCACAGTTAGCCAGTGCCAAACTGGCATGATCTAATTTGGCACCACGTAATGAAGCGTGGCAAATTTCTGTTCTGGCCAGCATGGCTTCGCTGAAATTGGCTTCATCCAATTGGCAATGATTGAAACACGCGCTTTCCAATAAAGTACGGGTGAAATTGGCTCCTTGTAAATCCATACCAGACAAATCCGCGCCGGTAAAATCCATGCCAGTGAAATCACCCCCTTGCCGCATGATGGTTTGTACCCGCTGGCGAATGATTTGTGACAGGTTACCGGTCAGGCGCAGGGCAGGAGCCTGTTTTTGCACTGAAGATAAGTACAGGGTGTGGAGCGATTGTGCCATTTGAGCGAGATCTTCATCACTCAGCCCCATTTGCTGTTGTTGCCGGTGTAGCGTGTCCCGTATTTTATGCAGATTTTCGGGTCCCCGGTGCTGAGGCTCTGCCGTCAATTTTTCGGTATCAATACCTTGTTCTTTTATCTTCGCCAGCATCTCGGTTTTTTTTAATTCAATATCACTGTTTTTTTCGGCAATATCGTGCTCAATTTTTTCCACAAATTCCGGCAGATCACTGAGTTTGGGCAGGGTAACGGGTTCAGTTTCCGCCGGGATCATTTCGGTAGAGAGCAACGTATTGATATCCTGACCATATTCAGCCAACCGTTCTTGTTGCTGTTCACGCAGGCGTTTTTCCCGATTTTGCAGATTTTGCTGTAAGGGGGAGTGATTTTCGGGGAGTTCAGTATCTAACCATGCGCCAACCAGCGCTTCGGGCAGCAAATCTTTTTCCCGGAACGTGTAAAGAACGCCTTTTTCTTTATCCAACCGTTGTTCAAGTACCCGCAGATAATGTTCCGTTGAACGCGGCTTCCCGCGCAATTCCAATGCCGGCATCATGTGCAGGACATCCTTGGCGTCATCTTCATTAACTTGTGCGCTGCCATGCCAAATTAATAGCATCTGTTCCCGATGGGGAAAAAACCATACAGTGGTATTGCGCATGACGACTTCTTCAAAAATTTCTTCATCAAGACGCAAGCGTTTGATAAAACAACGAGCGTTCCAGGATGGCAAAATCCCTTCCTGAACCGGTTTTTCGGGGTGCATATTCCAGATGCGCCACGTTGCGTGTTCCGGCAATGCGGGATGTTCTTCCCACCATTGATCCTCAGGGGCGGCATTAAATAACCGCCAATCCATGTCATTGGCAAAGCCGGGAAATTCGTTTTCCAGCCACGCCTTATCATATTTTTTCCCGATACGGGCAAAGCGGCGTGGCCAGATAATATCCAGCGGGCAAAAACTGGCCGGCACGGGAACGTCCTGTTGCGACGTTAATTTCCGCTGTGACATTAAGCGATGATGCAGTGTTTCGATGTTGGGCAGGCGATGAATTTTCATCCCATTATCCCGCTCTTCTGGATTGACACCGATGCCGTGTGGATTTTCTTCATAGCCTTCGCCACCCAACGCCCGGCTCCAGTCCAGTCGCATTTGCTCAAACGGCTGGGAGGGGGAGGGATGGTCATCATGCCAATAACGATCACCGAAAACCGCCAATGTCTTATCCAATTGCCCAATTTGAATGCGCGCCGCGCAAGCGGTTTTATCGCTTTGATGATGGGTGTAGGCATAACCGGTGGCCAGAAATTCCGCACACGGTTTAGGCATGGCGAGATCAATAATCCCATTACAGGTTTTCAATTCACTTTCTGCCAGTTGCCAAAGCTCCGCCTCCGGGCGCAAACGTGGGGCAGAACTCATATCCGCCAACGCCATAATGGCAATCCCCAGATGGTTTTTTTGCAACCAACGATAAGGTCGGTAAAGCAGGCTTAGGCGCAGTGGTTTGATGATTTTCATTCAGAGCCTGACGGATAGCGTGATTAACTCATAAGATGTAATGAGCTGTTTGAGAGGTTGACGTCTGCTTGATCAATCGACGCATTCGCGTTACCGAGTTTTACATCATTTTTAGCAAGATCCACCACAGTTTTGCTCATTGATACATCAGTAAAACCGAGAGAAATATCGTCATGACTCATGCTAAATTTAGTATTGGAGAATGATGCATCGGTACTGCTCATATTGAGTCCCACCAAGGAAATAGATAAACCTTTGGACGAAAATAGAGATTGTGGACAATCTATGACTACATTAGTATCACTTTTGATCGTAATCAGGTTAGGGCTTGAAATTTTTGTCACACCGGTAATATCCTGTACCCAGTTGCCATCAATCGTTGCTTTTAAATCCCCGTTGACCTTGTAAGTATCGCCGCCATTGATCTCGGTTTTTCGTCCATCTTTGATCGTTTCTTGCTGACCACTTTCAACCGTTAAGGTATCTTTGCCGCTAATGGTTGTTTCATGATTTGCTTTATAGGTGAAACTGGCATTTCCCGTGACGGTATCTTTTTGCTGCTTTTTTATTTCAGTGGTACGGTTGCCGTCAATAGTGACTTTTTTATCTTTTTCCACCGAAATATTCATGTCACGTTCTGCGTGCAGGTTAAATAATTCCTTATCGGGTTCATCATCTAAAAAGAGGTAGTTTGCCTGATCATGCTTACCTCCTTTGGTATTCGACATAATACCGACACGGGTTTCATGTTTGGGCAGTTCCCACGGTGGCATATTCTCATTGTTATAGGTGCTGCCGATGACTAACGGTTTATCAGGATCACCATTGACGAAACTGATAACCACTTCTTCACCCACGCGAGGGACACAGACACTGCCGTAACGCCAGCCAGCCCAATGTGTCGAAACCCGTACCCAGCAAGAGCGGGTATCATCTTTTTTGTCATCTTTATCCCAACGGAATTTCACTTTGATACGACCGTATTTGTCTGTCCATATTTGCTTATTTTTGGGGCCGGTGACAACGGCGGTTTCCAGGCCGGTCACTTTTGGCCACGGTGTCACTGCCAACGGTTTCCAATGAGTGTCAGCCGGAATGGCCTCAAATTGAATGATGTTTTTCGGTGCAGGCGAATTTGAATCAAGTTCGTCGGTGATATTATTAACTAATTCGCCAACGACAATCTCAGCAGGATTGTCAGCGGAAGTTATCGTGGGCGTCGTAACGTAAGGCTTTTCATAAAAATGGTAGCGTGCGCCGATAATCAGGTAATCATTATGTGTATCGCCCTTGATATCATGGGGCAGTGATAGCGTGAAAGTATGTCCTGCCGCCATTCCCAACACATTGCCTTCACCATCAATCAATTCACTTTTTGCTTCAGCCGCTTTTTGGCGCACTTTGGCATAAAATTGCCCTTGATCACTTTCTACATAGTGCCCCGGCCAAATGAATATTTCGGTGTCATCAATCGAGCTGCTTGGAGTTTGAATGGCGGTATAGAGTTTGGCCCGTGGTTTACGGAAGTCGTAGTCGTCAAGACTGTAAGTATTCGGTATGGTGATGCTGGAGACATTCCAATTATAAATATATTCTGTAAGGTGTTTTTTCAATGAATTACCCACACTGTGATACTTAATGGTGTCATAGCCGGGCAGGGGTTGATGGGATTGGGGCGCATCAACCAAAATTAGGGTATGGTTTCCCATATCATGTTTGAAATAATAGTAAATGCCTTCATGTTCCATCAGACGATGGATAAAATCGAAATCAGTTTCATTATGTTTGACGCAGTATTCCCAAGTGCGATATCTTTCAATAAGTTGGTTTTCAAATTGAATGCCAGTCTGACTGAATACCTCAGCAATAATATCGGGTACCGTTTTATCTTGCCAAATGCTATAACCCAGTTTTTGTTTCAACTCCCACAATTTAGGCCGGACGGTGGCGGTATATAAATAAAGCCTGTCATCATATTTATAAAAAGGTGCGTAAGATATTTTTTCGATATATCCACTTAAGTATCTTGTCGGTGTGGATTTGTTTTTTATTTCTACAGTGAGTATCGTATTATGCAGTGATATTGGGTCCGACAATCTCTTCTTACTCAATAATTCAACCTCAAACTTGTAGGCTTCAGATAACCTTTCCACCCCTTTAAGGGATTTGAAATATAAAGACTTATCAGATAATGAGCTATGTGCGATAAACTTTCTTTTCATGGGATATCCTTGCTTTTGTTTAAAGCTACCGCATATTCCTTGCAGGGCAGGGAACATACAAAAAGAGGGGGTAATATAGGGTGATGGCTTCTCTGGTATGAGTTAAGCAGAATGTTGACTATTTGCAATCTGTTGCTGCTATTCTGTTGATGAAATATATAAGTTTATTTTTATCGTTTTGTCCGGTTTTATTACTATGGATATGTATGTGTTTATTAAGTAAGATTTTTTAAAGATTGCAAATTTATTTAACACTGTAAATGGTTTAACTCTGTTGATTAAATCTTATTTTAGATTGGAATGCGTAACTAGTTAATTATCATGCGCATTATAAGAGTGGTCGGGTTAATTATTCTATTTTTTGTCGGAAATAATGTTTTTTCTGGTTAATTAATATCGCTTTTATCAGAAAATCGCCCTTTGTTATTTTTGAGGGCAGGATGTCCCTGACAGGATATGAACGATGCTTTTGAGTGACATCCGGCGAGCAAAAAAACAACACAATACCGCATTGAAATGAAGGGAAATGATTAATATTCAATAATATTATCTTGATTTCTTTGCGCTAATCGCTTTACATCTTTTATATTCATTGCATAGAAACCAATCTTAGAAAATACCATGAATTTACTGAAATCACTGGCAGCGGTCAGCTCAATGACGATGTTCTCCCGCGTTCTGGGCTTTATCCGTGATGCCATCATTGCCCGTATATTTGGGGCTGGCGTGACGACAGATGCCTTTTTCGTTGCCTTCAAATTACCTAACCTGTTGCGCCGCATTTTTGCTGAAGGCGCTTTTTCGCAAGCGTTTGTTCCTATTCTTGCTGAGTATAAAAATCAGCAAGGGGATGAAGCGACACGCACTTTTATTGCTTATGTGTCAGGCATGTTGACGCTGATTTTGGCGCTGGTCACCGTGATAGGGGTGATTGCTGCGCCTTGGGTCATCTATGTGACGGCGCCCGGTTTTACTGATACACCGGATAAGTTTGTCTTAACCCGTGATCTCCTCAGAATTACCTTCCCCTACATTTTTTTGATCTCGCTGGCTTCCTTGGCGGGCGCTATTCTCAATACGTGGAATCGTTTTTCTGTGCCCGCCTTTGCACCCACTTTGCTGAATATCAGCATGATTTTTTTCTCGCTGTTTGTGGCGCCTTACTGTCACCCACCGGTGATGGCATTGGGTTGGGCCGTGATTGCGGGGGGGATTTTGCAATTGGCTTATCAGCTTCCTCACCTGAAAAAGATCGGGATGCTGGTATTGCCGCGCGTTTCCTTCCGTGACAGCGGTGTATGGCGGGTTATTCGCCAGATGGGGCCGGCTATTTTGGGGGTTTCAGTCAGCCAGATTTCTTTGATTATTAACACTATTTTTGCCTCGTTTCTCGTTTCAGGCTCGGTTTCGTGGATGTATTACGCGGATCGTTTAATGGAATTGCCTTCGGGCGTGCTGGGCGTGGCGTTAGGCACAATCCTGCTGCCTTCACTGGCAAAAAGTTTTTCCAGTGGGGATCACGAAGAGTATAGAAGGTTAATGGATTGGGGATTGCGCCTGTGCTTTTTGTTGGCACTGCCTTGCGCGGTGGCGCTGGGAATGTTGGCAGAACCGTTGACCGTGTCACTTTTTCAATACGGCAATTTTTCTGCCTTTGATGCAGCAATGACCCAACGGGCATTAATTGCCTATTGCTTTGGTCTAATGGGATTGATTGTGGTTAAAGTCCTTGCCCCGGGTTTTTATTCTCGTCAGGATATTAAAACCCCGGTAAAGATTGCGATTGCAACCCTGATTTTGACGCAGTTAATGAATCTGGTGTTTATCGGCTCCTTGAAACACGCCGGGCTGGCGCTTTCGATTGGGTTGGCGGCCTGCTTTAATGCCGGCATGCTGTATTGGCAATTACGTAAGCGGGACATTTTTAAGCCATTGGCGGGTTGGGGTGTTTTCCTGCTGAAATTGGGAGTCGCAATAGCAGTGATGGTGGCGGCGTTATTGGCCATGTTATGGCTGATGCCGGCATGGGAGCAGGGCAATATGGCATTGCGCCTGTTACGATTAATGGGGGTTGTCATTGTGGGTGCCGGTAGTTATTTTGCGGCATTGGCGTTAATGGGTTTCCGCTTGAAGGATTTCGCCCAGCGGGGATTGCGGTAATATCTTTTTATTGAACAGCCGCCCAATAATGATTGGGCGGTGTTACCAGCTTTGTTTTTTGGCTATCACCTTTTTCACCTAGCGTTAAATCATAGAGATTCAAGCGAGGCAGAATATGTGTTCTATACATTTCAATATCTATATCAATATTATGCTTAGCAAGTATATAGCATTGATAATGCTGGTTATTACCCCAAAATGGATCTAGGTCACGAATAAATTCCTAAATTTAGCATATAATCATTATTAATATATTTATTCCGTTTTTCATCTTCATAATTAATGCTTCCTTGATTTTTAGGTCATTTTATTTGTAGAGAATAACGTTTAATTCCATTAAAATTAGCGCTATAGGTTGATAATGTTTTATTATTTACTAAGTGCTTGATAAGCTTTATGGATTCTATTTTGGTGGATTCCATGATAATTCCTTATGTTATTTATGGTAAGATAAAATAAAAAATAACCTGCTAATATTGAATGATGTTTTCTTGGTCGTCAATAAAGACTATTTATTTGGAGTACACACTATAAACTTTAAGTTGTAGATCGCAAAACGAAAGTGCGGATTGATATAAATAAAAATCAATTATTTCAAAATGATAAATGTAAAATACTATTGAATGAGTTGTGGGTTGTGATGAGAATACAGAATATACAGGATATTCCGTGATTGAATTTTAACTCATTGTTTAATAAATAAAAAATAAAAAAAATAGATATAAAACGTGTAATGCAAATAAATATTTGACAGATTTATAATCAATGTCTAATACTGATATAAATAACATTCCAAAATTGTCGATCACTTCCTTACTCCTTGTGGTATGAGCAGTAAGGGAACCTTATAATCTGAGTGTATCGCTATTATGAAAAATTATTTATAAGTACCATATTACAACATGGTGCTGGCATGTATCATTAATAAAATAATGAAAAAATCCCACATTAGAAAATGTTAAAGAAAAATAACCATTATAGTAGAGGTAATATTATGACTACGCAAAACAAATCAAACTGCAATTATTCTTCTGTAACTAAGTTTATGAAAAATTATGGTTTGGATAATGATGCAGAATATTATGCAGGTGGTGGTTTTGAAATCATAGAAAACAAAAAAGGAGGGATTGAAATTTTTTTTCTAGGTGGAGGTAAGATTGATAATATCATTAACATGTATCCAGATGTCAATAGTCATTCTGGATACAGCAGTGAGCAACTTCCTCTTTCAACCGAAGTTATTTCGCCTCGTATAAAAGATACATATGCAACTAAATTTGACAAAGGAAGAATAGCTTTATTTTCCATGCATAACAATAGAATAGATTATATTTATGAAAATGTAAATACAGAAAAAGAACGTTGGAGTTCAGTTAAGACTATAAATTTCCCTCCTTATATTAAAGAAGAGATGATTTATGATATACAGGTAAATCATCTTGAATTGGATGATGGAGGTGAAGGTATAATTATTAATTTAATAAAAAATGATGGTTATGACAAAAATGATGATTATAACAAAATAGTGTTATCAGTAGATAAAATTGAAGATAATGAACCAAAAGTAGAACCTAATATTATTGATAATAAATGGTTATATGATGAGAGGTATTCGGAGTGTTCTAATGTGATATCAACTGGAAATACTATCAGGACAGCTGCTATAGAATTTATCAAGTATGATAAGAAACATCAAGAAAAATCCTTCTCATATGTTAAATACTTATGGAAGAAGGGTGATATTACAAGAAAAGATTATGACGGTCAAGATGGTAAATTTGATAGTGACATTACTAATATAGATGGATTAATATCCATAGATGATGGGAAAAAGAGGAGAACCTATTGTAAAGTATCTACAGTAAATTCTCATCAGTATATAATTTCATTGAATGTCGAGGATGATAAGGTATCGATAAGTAAAATTTTTTCTGATCAATCAATAAATTTAGATACAAAGAAAAATCAAATAATAAATTTTTCAGCATCACTTGATGAACAAAAAAACACACATTTATTTATTAAGTATGGAAACGATACAGAAATGTATGGTAAAGGGGCACTATATCATATGATGGAAAACAATAAATCACCTAGTGGTTGGGGTGATCCTGTTCTAATTAACCAAAGTGTGATGTCATATATCCCTCTTTCTACTACATCAGGAAATATTAATGTTTTTTTTGTTGATAATGTAGTTGATCATAACTTTTTTATTCGTTCAATGTGGTCACTTGAAAATAATCAATGGATTAATAGTAACATTACACCTGGGAAACCTGAAGTCATAAAAGAGTTTACTTCTTATAGTACCGAGTTATACGTGAAAGATAAAGCAGGATTCCCACTGGTTAATGAACCTGTAGAAATATCATCATCTACTCAAACTCAGCTGGTGGTTAATGGTGATATCTATTTCATTGATGAAGATGAAAAAATATCAATCGAAACGAATATGCGAGGGAGTTTTACGATTGTACAACCCGCTGAAAATTTAGGTGTAGCAGCACTATCGTTTACATTACCTCACCGTGATTTTTCTCCTGTTGCAATTCGTCAATACGCTGATATAAAAAATCGTCTATCTAAATTAACTGGTCAGGAGTTAAAAAATGCCAAGGATAGTGAGGGGAACCCATTATTAGATAATATTTCTTCAGATGCTGCTGATCATATAGTGCAAAGCGTAAGACGATGTATGGAAATTGCTGATGCCGCACCGAAGTTACGAAGTACATTGAAAAAAGAACCTCATGTTGGAAAATATACAACTGAAACATTACGTCAGCTAGAGACATTGCAGGTATCTAAGCAGTATCAACCATGGATGCTTGATTTAAGTAAGAATACACCAATTTATCGCGAACTAAGTGAAGAAGAGCTTCAAGAAAAAGTAGCTAATTTATTTAGCCTGTCAGAGTGGTTTAGCAGTATAGGAGATTTTATTTTAAATGTAAAAAATGAAGTTTTTAAAATTATTGATATTACCACGCGCGCTCTCAGTGATGGGGTTGAAGTTATATTTAAATTTTTTGAAAATGGAGTGGAAAAAATTTTTAATGCAGTGGTGAAATCTGTTCAGGATGCTTTAAATATAGCATCGTCAATATTTGA
Organism: Xenorhabdus sp. PR6a; assembly: GCF_028599065.1. NCBI lineage: Bacteria > Pseudomonadati > Pseudomonadota > Gammaproteobacteria > Enterobacterales > Morganellaceae > Xenorhabdus > Xenorhabdus sp. PR6a. Next base: position 32,460 of record NZ_JAQRFJ010000009.1, read on the forward strand.
TTATATCAAGCTGACAACTGAAAAAATCGTTGAATGGATTGGGTTTGTTTTTGATTGGGATGATATTCTGAGAACTAAGGAAGCTGTTTCTCATGTTTTATCTCTGCAAAAAGGATTTTTTATAGGAGCGACTGAAAAGGCGAGGCATGCTGTTGACAAAGGTTTGAAAGATATTAAAGATGGAATTAATAATTCTTTCGATAAAATTATAGATCAGTATAAGGATAAAAATGTTGGTTATTATTATTATCAAATCGAGTCATTTAAGAATAAAAACAGTAAGTTGTCTGAAAATATGAATAGTGTTTTTTCTAATAATTTTTTGTTAGATCATGTTCTTAACTATAGTGTTAACAATGATTTTGAATCATCATTAAATGTCAATCAACTTCAGTTTGCGGTTAATTATGGCGATGAATCAATAGAAAATTGGAAGAATCAGGCTACAAAATATAGTAATGGTTTTTCAAATTCTGATGCCGTTAGGTCTTTGGGTGAAAAATTGGCCAAGTATGGAGATATTGACGCTATTTTATCAATGACAATGAAAGATGTGTTGGAAATTTTCAAGCTGCTAATAAATGCAGCAATGAAAGGTATAACTGAACTATTTGATTCAACTATGAAAGTCGTTGAAATTATTATTGGAAAATATTCTGACCTTATAGAGATACCTTTAGATATTCCTTTTGTGTCAATGTTTTTCAAATTTATTACGAAAAATGAAAAAAATCCAAGCATAAATGATTTAATATCATTAATTATTGCTATGCCAGTAACTATACTGTCAAAAATTATATTAAATAAAAAACTATTTCCTGATAAAGACAGTGTGTTGCAGTTCAAAAAAGAAATCAATTTAACCAGGTTGCTCGACATCATAAATTCAAAGGATAATAATTCCACTGGTCTAATAAAACATATTGGGGAGGTGCAAAGTAAAAAAAATACCAAGGCTGACGAACCTTACATAATAGCATTAAAAATTATTAGTGCAGTTTGTACTGCATTATCAGGAATGATTGAAGGCCTTCGTGTAGCAGCTTTTATGTTTGAAGAAGCATATCCCAGCGATAGACTTACAACAATTAAGACTTATATAAAATACTTTAGTGCTTTAATATCCACTATTAATGTAATTTGTAGTGCTTTTTATTCCTTTAAAGATCCTTTTTCAGCAATACTTTTGGTATTTAATTGTATTAGGAGTGTTATATTAATTTGTTTTATTATGGTTGAAATTTCTTCTCCATATGTTGATGATGAAATGATTCTCTCACTTAACGTGATTTTTGGTTTAATCATATTTATGTTTTCTTTAATTTTGGGATTATTTTCCAAACAAAATTGGACTGATATTGTATTGGGCTGTTTATCTGGATTGTGGTTATCACTTGGTGTAGTTGCTTTGATTAAACTTCCTTTTCCCTGGCCTGTATTTGGTGTGTCTGCTCAATATATTACAGGAATGTCTGCTTTTGCCATTAAAGTATATAAACTTGCACCTGATGAATTGTGCACCTGATATACAGCACAAATGAAAACAGATGCACGCAAGCCCACGACAGGGCAACAAGACAGAAAAGAGAAAAAACTGGCATGATTTGTTCATGCCAGTTTGTAAAGGGTGTGATTACATCCGTTCTACCGTCTGGATACCCAATGTATCCAGACCTTGTTTCAGGGTTTTGGCGGTCAACAGTGCCAGTTTCAGGCGGCTTTGACGGAGTTCTTCGCTATCCGCACTCAGGATTGGGCAATGTTCGTAGAAACCAGAGAACAGGCCGGCCAGATCATAGAGGTAAGCACACATCACATGCGGTGTACCTTCACGGGCAACGGTGGTGATCGTTTCTTCAAATTGCAACAGGCGGGTCGCCAATGCCTGTTCACGTTCTTCATTCAGCAAAACAGGGTGGGTCAGGCTGCTTTCATCGATTTCTGCTCGTTTGAAGATCGAATTCACACGGGTATAGGCATACTGCATATACGGTGCGGTATTGCCTTCAAAAGCGAGCATGTTATCCCAGTCAAAGACATAATCGGTCGTCCGGCTTTTGGACAGATCCGCATATTTCACCGCGCCAATACCAACGGCATTGACGACCTTTTTCAGCTCCTCTTCCGGCATATCTGGGTTTTTCTCGCGGATCAGGGCACCTGCGCGTTCGATGGCTTCGTCCAGCAAATCAGACAACCTGACGGTCCCTCCCGCACGGGTTTTGAATGGCTTGCCGTCTTTGCTCAGCATCATACCGAACATGTGGTGTTCGAGTGACAGGGATTCAGGAATGTAACCCGCCTTGCGGACGATTGTCCAAGCCTGCATCAGGTGTTGGTGTTGGCGTGAGTCGATGTAGTAAAGCACGCGGTCAGCATGCAGGACTTCATGACGGTATTTGGCACACGCGATATCCGTGGTGGTATAAAGATAGCCCCCGTCTTTTTTCTGGATGATAACCCCCATCGGTTCACCTTCTTTGTTCTTATACTCATCAAGGTAAACCACAGTAGCGCCATCACTTTCAACCGCCAGCCCGCGTTGTTTCAGATCGGCAACAATGCCGGGCAGCATATCGTTATACAGGCTTTCACCCATGACATCTTCTTTTGTCAGCGTCACATTCAGGCGATCATAAGTTTCCTGATTCTGTGACATGGTGATGTCAACCAGTTTGCGCCACATGGCACGGCAATATTCATCACCCCCTTGCAGTTTGACGACGTAGTTACGGGCACGAACCGCAAACGCTTCATCTTCGTCATAGGTTTTCTTCGCTTCACGATAGAAAGCTTCCAAATCCGCCAGTGCCATGTCACTGGCATCTTCATTCTGGACTTTTTCCAGATAGGCAATCAGCATCCCGAACTGGGTGCCCCAGTCACCAACATGGTTGGCCCGGATGACTTTATGTCCCAGAAATTCAAGGGTACGTGCGGCAGCGTCGCCAATAATGGTGGAGCGAATGTGGCCAATGTGCATTTGCTTGGCAACATTGGGTGCAGAATAATCGATGACGATGGTTTGCGGTGCTACCGGCGTGATGCCCAGTTTTTCATCTTTCAGCGCTGTTTCGAGATTGGTCGCAATCCACGCTTGATCCAGAAAAATATTGATAAAACCAGGGCCTGCGATCTCAATTTTGCTGGCAATGCCTTGCAGATCCAACAAACTGACGACTTTTTCTGCTAATTGTCGGGGGGGTATTCCCACTTTTTTAGCTGCCGCCATGACCCCATTTGCTTGGTAATCACCAAACTGAGCTTTTGCAGATTGACGAACGTGTGCTTCGCTGTCAGCCGGGGCACCCGCAGCAATCAGCGCATGGCTGATTTTTTCTGAAAGAATTGCCTGAATATTCACCGTATTACCTTAAATTACGCACAAAAGCCCCTGCATTTGGACTATGCAATGACTTTCAAGCGTGTGAGTTATGAGAAAATAACGGGTTTTATATCATATTCAGCTTCCTGCATGCTACCATCAGCCGCCGCGGGTGGTATAACTTTTTGTTTTCAGCTTGTCTTTCAGGCGATTATTCGTCGTTTTGGTTAAAGAGATCATAAAAAATGTGGCATAGCCAGCAAAAATGACTTTTTCCTTAGGCAGATTTAGCAAAAAACTCTAACCTTGTGATTTCCAACAAACTACTAAAGAAAATTAGTTGCCATAGTTAATGAGTTCACTAATAAAGGCATCTTGAAATACGACGAGTATAAAAGATTGTTGAAAGTTTATATCCAAGGGGCTTTGAATGATAAAGCTGGAAATTTGCTGTTATAGCATAAGCTGTGCTTTGGTTGCACAAAAAGCGGGCGCTGATCGCATCGAATTGTGTGCAAGCCCGTCGGAAGGTGGGGTGACACCCAGCTTCGGGGCGTTGCAGCACGCCTTACAGTGTTTATCCATTCCTGTGCATCCCATTGTCCGTCCAAGAGGGGGAGACTTCTGTTACAGCAACACAGATTTCGACGTGATGAAAAATGATGTTGCGCGTATTCGTGATATGGGATTTTCTGGGGTCGTTTTCGGCGTTTTGAACGAAGAAGGTCATATCGACAGGCTTCGCATGAGACAATTGATGTCATTGTCAGGAAATATGGAAGTCACTTTTCATCGCGCTTTTGATATGTGCTTCAACCCTCACGTTGCGTTGGATCAACTGACAGAGCTTGGTGTACAACGTATTTTAACTTCAGGCCAGCAACAAAATGCGGAGTTGGGGTTGCCCCTGTTAAAAGAGTTATTACAGGCGAGCCAAGGGCCGATTATTATGCCGGGGGCTGGGGTCAGAATGAGCAATATCAGTAAGTTTCTGGAAATTGGCATAACAGAAGTTCACAGTTCAGCAGGCAAAATGGTGCCTTCTGCCATGAAATACCGGAAAGCCGGTGTGACGATGAGTTCTGACGACAGTGAAGTAGATGAATATGCTTACCACTGTGTTGATGGGCAGTTAGTTGAATCAATGAAGGGAGTGATTAGTTTGGTTCAACGGAAAGAATAAAATACTCCAATTTCATATAAATACCCAAATTTCCAGACACACAGCTAACTGCGTGTCTGGGGGATATGAAAGCTATGCTTTGCGGGCAATAAGGACAGCCCGCAGGGGTGCCGGGTAACCTTCTATCGTTTTATTGTGATCGTTTGGATCAAGAAAATCGGCCAGTGATTCCGTCTTCATCCACTCTGTTTGGCGCTGTTCATCCCGTGTTGTGACCGCATGATCAACAATTCTGACATCAATGAAACCACATTTTTCCAGCCAAATTTTCAGCATCTTGGCCGAGGGAATAAAGTAGACATTGCGCATTTGTGCATAACGCTCACCCGGCATCAGGCATTGATGTTCGTCACCCTCAATGACCAAACTTTCCAAAACTAACTCGCCACCGGAAACGAGCTGGTTTTTCAGTTGCCACAAATGGTCAAGGGGAGAGCGGCGATGGTAAAGCACGCCCATTGAAAACACCGTATCAAAGGCTTTGAGTTCTGGCAGTTGTTCGATACCTAAAGGCAGCAGATGGGCGCGTTGATCGTTGCCCAGTAATTTTCTGACCGCCTCAAATTGACAAAGGAAAAGCTGAGTTGGGTCAATTCCCACGACTAAATCAGCGCCTTCACCTACCATGCGCCACATGTGGTAACCGCTGCCACAGCCGACATCAAGGATGGTTCTGCCTGCTAAAGAAGAAATATGGGGCAGGACACGATCCCATTTCCAGTCAGAGCGCCATTCGGTATCAATCTCCACGCCATACAGCGAAAAAGGCCCTTTACGCCACGGCATCAATAGCTTCAGGATATTTTGAATACGGGCTTTTTCGCCGTTTGATAATGCTGGCTCATGGTTCGCCATCACGCCATTTTTCAGGTCAAGTTGGCTAGGGTGAATTTCAGGCAGATTCTCCAGAATTTTTACCCATGAATTGAACTGACCATGCAGTGCGTCTTTCTGCCAATGATTTAACTGTGCAGGCAGGCATTCTAACCAGTGACTCAAGTGGTTTTTGGCGATCAATTGATAAAAGTTACTGAAATCAATCATTATTCAGCTCCTTTTATCGCTAGTAATGATCCAAAGTTAAAACATTGGAACCAGACTTCAACGTGCTGAAAGCCAGCTTGTTTGAGGCGTGATTTATGGGTTTCAACCGAATCTGTCCGCATGACATTTTCCAACATACTGCGTTTTTGGCTGATCTCCAGTTCGCTGTAACCATTGGCGCGCTTGAAATCATAGTGCATGTTGAACAGCAATTCGCCAATTTGATTATCTTCAAAATTGAATTTTTCAGACAGAACCAAAACACCCCCAGGCTTTAAACCAGTATAGATTTTATCCAGCATTTTCTGGCGATCATCGGGATGCAGGAACTGTAAGGTGAAATTTAAAACGACCATTGAGGCATTTTGAATGTCGGTATCAAGAATGTTCTGTTCGATGACGTCAACGGGGATGCTGGCCTTGAAAGAATCAATATGGCGGCGGCAGCGCTCGATCATTGCGGGTGAGTTATCGACAGCAATAATACGGCAACCCGCTGTATGGGAGGGGTTATTGTTGTCTTCGGTGCGATTTTTTTCGTCACTAATAGCACGGCGGATGGATAGCGTGGCTGCACCAAGGGAACAACCGAGATCATAAATTTGACTGTTTGGCGTGACAAAACGTTCTGCCAGCATACCTATCATAGAGATGATATTGGAATAACCGGGTATTGAACGTTTAACCATATCAGGAAAGACTTCGGCCACACGTTCATCGAAACGCCAGTCACCTAAATTGGCTATTGGGGCAGAGAACAGGCTGTCCCGTTGATTATGAGATTCTTGATTTGACATAACAGCATTGATGTTGGAAACAATAAGAAGCGGTTATTCTAGCAGAATGCGGGAAAAGGCAAAAACCCCTGAGGCGGTACGATACCGCCTTGGTTTGGGTATAGGGAAAAGATTAGGTATAAAGAGAGAAAATCTGCTCCCACGGTAAATAATAGATGTTATTGATAATCATTATCACCATTGAGATATAGGTTGCGGCCATACCCATACGTCGCCAGCGCATATCTCGATGGTGCAAGCCAAAGTAGTGAAGCACTCTGCCTGCAAGTAAGACTAATCCACAAATGTGCAGCATCCAAACGGGGGCTCCATTCATCTCCATCATAACCAATAACAGCATTGAAATTGGAATGTACTCAACAGCGTTACCATGCACCCGGATGGCGGTCTGCAATTCATAAAAACCGCCATCACCATAGGCGACCTGATATTGCGTTCTCAATTTGACGACATCCAGAGACAGTTTAATTAACAGTAGTGCGCCCAGTACGATATAAAGCGAGCTAACCATTTTTTAACTCCATTGCCTAACCAAAAAACGGCCAAGTGATGATAAACCGCAAAAATAAAACTGTCGCTATAAATCATAGTATTTAATAATAAATTCTATGAATGTAACCAGATAGCAAAAAATTGTCTTGCCAGGAACGGTGTTCTGACCTTATCTCCGGTCAGAATTTCCAGTATAATAGCAGCCTTTTTTGCAATTCTTCCTAAAAGAACAATGCCAAAATTTCCGCAGCAGAAAGCATAACGAGCTGAGTAAAAGGATAGTGTATGCGTACTAATTATTGTGGGCAGTTGAACCTGACCCATGAAGGCCAGAAAGTGACTCTTTGTGGGTGGGTAAATCGTCGCCGTGATTTGGGTGGCTTGATCTTTATTGATATGCGAGATCGCGAGGGCATCGTTCAGGTATTTTTTGACCCAGACCAGAAAGAGGTCTTTGCTCAGGCTTCTGAACTGCGTAATGAATTTTGTATTCAAATTACCGGGATTGTGCGTGCGCGCCCTGATCACCAGATTAATCAAGAGATGGCGACCGGCGAAATTGAAGTTTTCGCAGAAAGTTTGATGATTTTCAACCGCTCAGAGCCATTGCCGCTGGACAGCAAACAGAACAACAGCGAAGAGCAGCGTCTGAAATACCGCTATCTTGACCTGCGTCGTCCAGAAATGTCACAACGTCTGAAAACCCGCGCGAAAATCACCAGTTTTGTCCGTCGTTTTATGGATGAAGCGGGTTTCATCGATGTTGAAACCCCAATGCTGACTAAAGCGACGCCAGAAGGGGCGCGTGACTATTTAGTGCCAAGCCGTGTGCATAAAGGCGAATTTTATGCCCTGCCGCAATCTCCACAGCTTTTTAAGCAATTGTTGATGATGTCTGGGTTTGACCGTTATTACCAGATTGTGAAATGCTTCCGCGATGAAGATTTGCGCGCCGATCGCCAGCCGGAATTCACCCAGATCGACGTTGAAACTTCGTTTATGACCGCCGAACAAGTGCGCGAAATCATGGAAAAAATGATCCGTGAATTGTGGCTGGCGGTGAAAGGTGTCGATTTGGGTCACTTCCCGATGATGACATTCGAAGAAGCCATACGCCGCTTTGGTTCAGATAAACCCGACTTGCGTAACCCGCTGGAGTTGGTGGATGTTGCGGATCTGGTTAAAGACGTGGAATTCTCTGTGTTTGCCGAGCCGGCCAACAATCCGAAAGGCCGCGTTGCGACGCTCCGCGTTCCCGGTGGTGCAGAGTTAAGCCGCAAGCAGATTGATGAATACGGCAAATTTGTCGGTATCTATGGTGCGAAAGGCTTGGCGTGGATCAAAGTGAACAACCGTGCTGCGGGTCTGGAAGGGATACAAAGCCCGATTGCCAAGTTCCTGTCCGCAGAAGTGGTTGAAGGCTTGTTGTCCCGTACTCATGCCCAAGATGGTGATATCCTGTTCTTCGGCGCTGACAAGAAAAATATTGTCACTGATGCGATGGGAGCGCTGCGCCTGAAACTCGGCCGTGACCTGAATCTCACCGATCTGGCAAGCTGGAAACCCCTTTGGGTGGTGGACTTCCCGATGTTTGAAGACAACGGCGCGGGTGGTTTGACGGCCATGCACCATCCATTCACCTCTCCGCGTGATATGTCGGCTTCTGAATTGGAAAGCGATCCAGAATCCGCTATCGCGAATGCGTATGACATGGTGATCAATGGCTATGAAGTGGGTGGTGGCTCTGTCCGTATCCATCGCAATGAAATGCAGCAAACCGTATTCCGTATTCTGGGAATTAATGAGCAGGAACAGCAGGAGAAATTTGGCTTCTTGCTGAATGCCCTGAAATACGGTACGCCTCCGCATGCTGGTCTGGCTTTCGGCCTGGATCGCCTCGTCATGTTGCTGACCGATACCGACAATATTCGTGATGTGATCGCGTTCCCGAAAACAACCGCAGCGGCCTGTTTGATGACGGATGCGCCAAGCCCGGCGAACCCAACATCATTGGCAGAACTGGCGATTTCAGTGGTTAAAAAAGAGAACGAATAATGGCTTATAAGCGCCCTGAATCTGTACTGGTTATGATTTACGCCGTTGACAGCAAAAGGGTGCTGATGCTACAGCGACGGGACGATCCGGAATTTTGGCAATCGGTAACAGGTAGCCTTGAACAGGACGAAAAACCGCGTGAGGCGGCGTTACGTGAAGTACAGGAAGAGGTAGGCATTGATATTATCAATGAAAATCTTGAACTGATAGATTGCCAACGCTGTCTTTATTATGAGATTTTCTCGCATTTACGCCATCGATACGCGCCGGGGGTCACGCGAAACAAAGAGCATTGGTTCTCTTTGGCGCTACCTGCGGAGCGGGAGATCTTGCTGACTGAACATTTGGCTTATCAATGGTTGGCGGTGGAAGACGCGGCCAGATTGACAAAGTCGTGGAGCAATCGGCAAGCAATTGAAGAATTTGTTATTTAGTCTACAAGACGTTTTACCGGAGATATTTTCATGGCAGGTCATAGTAAATGGGCCAATACGAAACACCGCAAAGCTGCACAGGATGCAAAACGCGGTAAAATTTTCACTAAAATTATCCGTGAATTGGTCACGGCTGCGCGATTGGGCGGCGGTGATCCCGATTCTAACCCACGGTTGCGAGCTGCCGTCGATAAAGCGCTGTCCAACAACATGACACGTGATACCTTGAACCGCGCGATTGCCCGTGGGGTGGGTAACGACGATTCAGATAACATGGAAACCATCATTTATGAAGGCTACGGCCCCGGTGGTACGGCGGTGATGGTGGAGTGCCTGAGTGATAACCGTAACCGTACCGTTTCTGATGTTCGTCATGCGTTCACCAAAACCGGCGGTAACCTGGGAACTGATGGTTCTGTTTCTTACCTGTTCACCAAAAAAGGGGTTATTTCCTACGCACCGGGTTTGGATGAAGATGCGGTGATGGAAGCGGCGTTGGAAGCGGGTGCTGACGATGTTGAAACTTATGATGATGGCGCAATTGACGTCTATACTACTCCAGAGTCTTTCGGCGATGTGAAAGACGCACTGGATGCCGCCGGCTTCAAGGCCGATTCTGCGGAAGTTTCGATGATCCCATCTACCAAAGCGGAACTGGATGCAGAAACTGCGCCGAAATTACTTCGTCTGATTGACATGTTGGAAGATTCTGACGACGTGCAGGAAGTTTATCATAATGGTGAAATCTCTGATGAGGTTGCAGCACTGCTGTAATTAGGCATTAGGGGTCACAGCGTAGAGAAAGTGTTCCTCAATTCAGGGCACTTTCTCTAACGTTTTTATCCCATATCACAGACGAACCGATGTAAGCGAGATTTAACGAAATTTAAGCAAACAGTTCGATATGGCGATTATTCTTGGTATTGACCCTGGCTCCAGAGTCACGGGATATGGCGTTATTCGCCAGCATGGACGGCAACTTATCTATCTCGGTAGCGGTTGTATTCGCACAAAAGTCGATGATTTACCCAGTCGTTTGCAAAAGATTTATGCCGGAATTAGCGAAATTATTACCCAATTCCAGCCTGATGCGTTTGCCATCGAGCAGGTTTTCATGGCAAAAAATGCCGATTCTGCCTTGAAACTGGGTCAGGCGCGCGGTGTCGCGATTGTCGCGGCCTCTAACCAGTCTATTCCTGTCTTTGAATATGCCGCCCGTCAGGTTAAGCAGACTGTGGTCGGTACGGGAGCGGCCGAAAAAAGTCAGGTTCAGCATATGGTGCGTTCGATGTTGAAATTATCAGCAAATCCACAGGCTGATGCCGCCGATGCCTTGGCGATTGCGATTACGCATTGTCATCTCAGCCAAAATTTACTGCGGGTCGGTGATGCACGGTTAAATTTGACGCGAGGCCGTTTGAAATAGTCGAGGCTGGATATACGTCCAGCTTTTTTTATGCTATAAGCTAAATGATATTTCAACATCATAGATCACTTCCTGACGCCTTGCGCCGTGAGGCGTCAGGAAGTTTCATAATTTTTCAAGGGGTAAACAGTGATAGGGCGTCTGAGAGGAACTGTATTGGAAAAACAGCCACCATTGGTTTTATTGGAAACGAATGGCGTCGGTTATGAAGTTCATATGCCAATGACCTGCTTTTATGAACTGCCTGAAATTGGCCAAGAAGCGATCTTATTTACCCAGTTTATTGTGCGTGAAGATGCCCAGTTATTATACGGTTTTAATGATAAACAAGAGCGGGCACTTTTCCGCGAACTGATTAAAGTCAACGGGGTGGGGCCAAAATTAGCACTGGCCATCCTTTCGGGCATGTCTGCCCAACAATTCGTTACAGCCATAGAGCAAGAAGCCATCGTTTCACTGGTCAAATTGCCGGGTGTCGGCAAAAAAACGGCCGAAAGACTCGTCGTAGAGATGAAAGATCGCTTTAAGGGGCTTAATGGTGATCTGTTTAAGCAAAGTAGCGATATTAATTTACCTGTTGCCAGCAAACAAGCGAATTCGGCTGCTGATATTGAAGCCGAAGCCGCTGCCGCACTGGTTTCTCTCGGATATAAACCGCAGGAAGCCAGCCGGATGGTGAGCAAAATTGCAAAATCGGGTGCAGATTGTGAAACCCTTATTCGAGAAGCGCTTCGTGCGGCTCTGTAATCACAGGAGTTAAGTGATGATTGAAGCTGACCGTCTGGTTTCAGCAGAAGTTCTGCAAGATGATGAAGCCATTGATCGTGCGATTCGGCCGAAATTTCTGTCTGAATATGTTGGTCAACCCCATGTTTGTGAACAGATGGAAATTTTTATCCAGGCGGCACGTCAGCGTGGTGAAGCATTGGATCACTTGTTGATTTTTGGTCCTCCCGGATTAGGTAAAACTACACTGGCAAATATCGTTGCCAATGAAATGGGGGTTAATCTTCGTACCACATCGGGGCCGGTATTGGAAAAAGCAGGGGATCTTGCTGCCATGCTCACTAATCTGGAACCGCATGATGTGTTATTTATTGATGAAATCCACCGTTTATCGCCGGTAGTGGAGGAGATCCTCTATCCTGCAATGGAAGATTATCAACTGGATATCATGATTGGCGAAGGGCCAGCCGCCCGATCCATCAAGATTGACCTCCCACCATTTACGTTGATAGGGGCGACCACGCGCGCAGGCTCTTTAACTTCACCCCTGCGTGACCGCTTCGGTATCGTACAGCGCCTTGAATTTTACAATGTTGATGATTTGCAGAGCATCGTTTCCCGTAGTGCGCGCTATATGGGATTAGCTATTTCCGATGACGGGGCAAGACAAATCGCCATGCGTTCCCGTGGCACGCCCCGTATTACCAATCGGTTATTGCGTCGGGTGCGGGACTTTGCTCAGGTGAAAGGTGATGGTTCTGTTAACAGCCATATCGCATCCCAAGCCCTTGATATGCTGAATGTGGATTCTGCCGGATTTGATTTCCTTGATCGTAAGTTGCTGCTTGCCATTATTGATAAATTTATGGGTGGTCCCGTTGGATTGGATAACTTAGCCGCGGCGATTGGTGAAGAGCGAGAAACTATCGAAGATGTGCTGGAGCCTTTCCTGATCCAACAAGGATTTATTCAACGAACGCCACGAGGGCGAATTGCAACCCATCATGCTTATCGGCATTTTGGTTTGAGTAAGGACAGTGAATCATAGTCATTTGGCATAGAAAAGGGCTATAACTTATTTCAGTTATAACCCTTATTACTCATTGAATGCGGGGGCGATAAATATTAGCTCCTGGCCTTGCTGGTTAAACTCAATGCAAATAATACCGCCGAACAAAGCACAACAGAAGGCCCTGCCGGTGTGTTATAGAATGCCGATAATGTCAATCCTCCCGTCACAGAAAGCATACCGACAATAATGGCAAAAACGGCCATTTGCTCAGGGGTATGGGAGAAACGACGGGAAGTCGCGGCAGGGATAATCAGCAGGGAAGTGATAATTAACGCTCCGACGAATTTCATTGCCAGCCCAATTGTTAATGCTGTCACTAGCATCAGCAGAACACGCAGGCGTTGGATTTTTATGCCATCGACGAATGCCAAATCTTGGCTAACTGTCATTGATAACAGCGCGCGCCACTGCCATATCAGTAATCCGGCAACCATCGTGACACCCACCGCAATCAGCCACAAATCTTCATACGTCACAGACAATAAATCGCCAAATAAATAGGCCATCATATCGACCCTGACACTGGTCATAAAACTGACGACGACTAAGCCTAGTGACAGGGCACTGTGAGCCAAAATACCCAATAGGGTATCAACCGCTAATTGTGGCCGCTTTTCCAGCCAAACTAAAATAATGGCCAAGATGAGTGTCACCGCAATCACGGCATAAAATGGATTGATATTCAGTAAAAAACCAAATGCAACACCCAGCAGTGAGGCGTGTGCCAGAGTGTCACCAAAGTAGGACATTTTGCGCCAAACAACGAAAGAACCAAGTGGCCCTGCGGCAATGGCCAAAAAAATACCGGCCAGCCAGCCGGGAAACAATAATTCAATCATCGATGTGATCCCCTAACATTTTTCAAAACAATTTTCCCTTTAAGATCATGATGATGATTGTGATGGTGGCGGTAAACGGCCAGTTGCTCTGCACCATGACGCCCAAACATGGCAATAAATTCTGGATGCATTGACACGACTTCAGGTGTGCCAGAGCAGCAAATGTGTTGATTAAGGCATAAAACTTCGTCTGTTTTTGCCATCACTAAGTGCAGGTCATGGGATACCATAAGTACAGCACAATTAAGTTCTGTTCTGATTTGGTTGATTAAATCGTAAAGCGCCAATTGACCATTGACATCAACACCTTGTGTGGGTTCATCAAGGACTAAAAGCTGAGGGTGATTAAGTAAGGCTCTGGCGAGCAGCACTCGCTGAGTTTCTCCACCAGACAGCTTTTGCATCGGTTGCTCCAGTAAGTGAGCAGCGTTGACCCGATTTAATATCGGCATGATATCTGCGGGTTTCACATTGAGCTTTAGCATCATAAAACGCTTAACCGTCAGGGGCAGAGTCGGGTCAAGGTTAAGTTTCTGCGGAACATAACCAATTCTCAATGCAGGGCTTTGCTCGATAGTACCCGAAGTGGGTTGGACTAAACCAAGCACGACACGAACTAAAGTGGATTTCCCAGCGCCGTTTGGGCCGATCAGGGTCAGGATTTTCCCTTGTTTGAGATTGAATGAAATATTGTTTAGTACCTTCTTGCGGTTACCAAATTCAACCGTAATGTTTTTTAGGGTGATCATAGTTGACATGTTAAAAGTGTCTTGCAGAATCATTAAGATGTTATAATATAACATCACTCAGTTTTCTGCATGGAATATTCATATTATGTTACACAACTCACAGAAATACGCGCATAAATTTTTTCATAAGATCGCACTGGCTACTGTGTTGGTAGCAGGCAGCAATTGCGCGGCGCAGGCAGATGTCATTACCTCCATCCGTCCATTGGGTTTCATTGCCGCTGCCATTACTGATGGGGTAACAAAGACTCAGGTACTTCTGCCTGATGGCGCATCTCCACACGATTATGCGTTACGGCCTCTGGATGTACAAAAAATTAATCAAGCTGATTTGGTGGTCTGGGTTGGTCCAGATATGGAAACTTTTTTGGCTAAACCGATAGCCAAAATTGAAAGGAATAAACAACTGGCACTGGCTGAATTGTCAACAATTAAGCCATTCTTACTGAAGAATAATGATGACGGAAATAATTTAGAAGATGAATCATATCAGCATAAATATGAGGAAAATCAAGGGCATCATCATCACGGCGAATATAATATGCACATCTGGCTTTCTCCAGAGATTGCCAAAGAAGCCGCTAAGGCAATATATGCTCGGCTTGTTGAGCAGTATCCTCAACAAAAACAGCAATTAGAAGTAAACCTACGTAAATTCAATGGACAGTTAGCACAAACTGATAAGAATATTGCTAACGTTTTAAAGCCTATACGAAAACAGGGTTATTTCGTTTTTCATGATGCCTATGGTTATTTTGAAAAGCACTACCAATTAGCTCCGTTAGGGGGTTTCACGGTCAATCCTGAAATACAACCTGGTGCGCAGAGATTACACAACATACGAACACAACTGGTTGAGCAGAAAGCGAGATGTATTTTTGCTGAACCTCAATTCAGGCCAGCCGTTATTCATGCCGTAGCAAAAGGTACTGATGTACGTATCGGAATACTTGACCCTTTAGGGAGCGGCATCGTATTGGACAGAGATAGCTACATGGAATTTATCACTCAGCTGTCAAAACAATACGCGAGCTGCCTGAATTAGTACAATAAGGAATTTTATTAGTGCAGCAGATAGCGAAAACTATCGTTCTGGTATACAACAACCTGCCTAAACCACACAAGATCATGCTTGGATCTTTAACGCTAGTCACTTTGGCTATCGCAATATGGCGGCCTGTTGTCTACCATGAACAAGAACGGACTGGTAGCATTATTCTCAGTACTCCCGATAGTATTCCGGATGCAACGGATGATGTCGCTGGGGATGAGAACGAACAACTCCCCAATGAAGGCATTGGGGATGATGAGGGTAATTCTGCTGATACCGCAGCGAATGTGCCGCATCAGTATGTTGTTTCCAGCGGTGATACACTGAGTTCGATTTTAACTCAGTTCGGTATTGATTCCTCTGATGTCGCGTTGTTGGCAAACCAATATAAGGTATTGCGTAACTTAGGTATTGGTCAGTCATTATCTTGGACGACTGACGATAACGGTAACTTAAAAACGCTGACGTGGGATATATCACGCCGTGAAACACGTGTTTATACCCGCGAAGGGGATACGTTCAACGAAACACAAGAACTCCAGAAGGGAGAATGGAAAAACAGTGTTATCACCGGAACCGTCAATGGTAGTTTTAACAGCAGTGCCCTGATTGCTGGGTTAACCAGCAGTGAAGCCAGAGAAGTGACAAAAGCGCTGCAATGGCAGATAGATTTCCGCAAATTGCGTAAAGGTGATCGTTTTTCTGTGTTGATGTCCCGTGAACTGCTTGACGGGAAAAGTGAACAGAGCCAGTTGTTAGGCGTTCGCTTGCAAAGTGGCGGCAATGATTATTATGCCTTTCGTGCCAATGATGGACGTTTTTATGACAGCAATGCTTCCGGTTTGGAGCGTGGTTTCCTGCGTTTTCCTACGACTAAACAATTCAGAGTCTCCTCTTCTTTCAATCCACACCGCTTAAATCCGGTAACCGGCAGAATTACAGCCCACAAAGGGGTTGATTTTGCTATGCCGGTAGGAACACCGGTTCTGGCGGTGGGTGATGGTGAAATCGTTGTAGCTAAATTTGATGGTGCGGCGGGTAATTTCATCGCCATTCGGCACGGTCGGCAATATACCACGCGATACATGCACTTAAGGAAAATATTGGTAAAACCAGGCCAGAAAGTGAAACGGGGTGAACGTATTGCGCTGTCAGGGAGTACGGGGCGCTCAACAGGCCCACATCTGCACTTTGAATTCTGGGATAACCAGCGGCCGGTTAACCCGCTTACGGCAAAATTGCCGCGTTCTGGTGGGTTGGGTGGCAAAGAGCGTGCAGAATATGTCGCAATGGTTAAGGAGATGAAACCTCAATTGTTGCTAGATTAAATACACCAGCTTCAGATTATTGACAGACATAAAAGCGGATGATTGTTATCATCCGCTTTTATATTATTTTTTGTTGTAAACTTGCACCTTGAGAACAAATGTTGGAATCATCAGAGTTAGCTCATGAATAAAGAAAAAGATACAGATAGTAAATTGGGATATGTCCCTCGGTTTCATCGAGCTTATTTACATCCCCGTTATTGGGGGCTTTGGGCCGGCGTAGGTATATTGGCAGGATTATCCTATGTCCCTGCAAAATGGCGTGATCCATTTCTGGCTAAAATAGGCACTTGGGCGGGCAGAAAAGCAAAAAGTGCACGTCGTAGGGCGAAAATCAATTTAATTTACTGTTTTCCTGAGTTAACGGCACAACAACGCGAAACGCTGATTGATCGTATGTTTGCGACGGCGCTTCAATCATTTGTTATGCTGGCGGAGCTTTGCCTCAAGGGGGTGAAATCGACACTTGAACGTACCCAATGGCATGGTGAAGAGATTATTCAAACCTTAAAAGCACAAGGCAAGAATGTGATTTTTATGGTTCCACATGGCTGGTCGGTTGATATCCCTGCTATGTTGCTGATAGCACGCGGTCAAAAAGTGTCAGCTATGTTTCATCATCAGAGTAATCCTGTCGCTGATTACTTATGGAATAAAGCACGCCATCATTTTGGTGGCCGTTTGCATTCCCGTGACGCAGGAATTAAACCCTTTATCGCGTCAGTGCGTGAAGGTTTTTGGGGCTATTATTTACCCGATCAGGATCATGGTGAAGAACACAGCGAATTTGTCGATTTTTTTGCCACTTATAAAGCGACACTGCCTGCACTTGGGCGTTTAATGAAAGTTTGTCGCGCAGCCGTTGTTCCGTTATTTCCGGTTTATAACTGCCAGACTCATAAGTTGGATATTTATATCCGTCCGCCAATGGATGATATTGCAGGGCAGGATGATGCCTATATTGCGCGCCGCATGAATGAAGAATTAGAAGAATTGGTTAAACCTAACCCTGAACAATACACGTGGATCTTAAAATTGCTTAAGACGCGGAAAGAAGGGGATATTGAACCTTATAAAAGGAAAGATCTTTGATTATTACTCCTCGCAGCGCGAGGAGTAAGGCATTTTCATAATTTAAGGGTATCGCAATTACTCAACTTCAAGCACACGGCAGGTATTGGTACTGCCAATAGTGCCCATTTGGTCACCTTGAGTCACGAGTACGAGATCCCCAGAGATGAGATAGCCTTTATCGCGCAGGCGGTTCACGGCTTCGTTTGCCGCCGCGATCCCATCAGTATGTGAACTACAATAAACTGGCGTTACACCACGATAAAGGGCAGTGCGGTTTAAGGTTGATTCATGGCGAGACATCGAGAAGATAGGCAGGCCGGAACTAATACGGGACATCATGCGTGCGGTGCGGCCAGATTCAGTCATGGCAATAATCGCTTTGACGCCTTTCAGGTGGTTGGCAGCGTACATGGTGGACATTGAAATCGCTTCTTCAATGCTGTCAAATGTCATATCCAAGCGATGTTTGGAGATATTGACACTGGGCATTTTTTCCGCACCAAGACAGACTTGTGCCATAGCGGCAACGGTTTCCGCAGGATATTGACCTGCCGCCGTTTCGGCAGAAAGCATCACCGCATCAGTCCCATCCAGTACTGCGTTGGCGACATCCATCACTTCAGCACGGGTTGGCATTGGGTTGGTTATCATGGACTCCATCATTTGTGTGGCCGTAATCACGACACGATTCAGTTGGCGAGCACGGCGAATTAGTTTCTTCTGTACACCAACCAGTTCAGGATCACCGATTTCAACACCGAGATCACCGCGAGCGACCATAACAACATCGGACGCCAGAATGATTTCATCAATAATTTCGTCGCTGCTGACGGCTTCCGCCCGCTCAACTTTTGCGACGATTTGGGTTTCACAGCCTGCATCTCGTGCAAGGCGGCGGGCGTAATTCAAATCTTCACCTGAACGGGGGAAAGAAACAGCGAGATAATCAACACCAATTTTGGCGGCGGTCATGATATCTTCCTTATCTTTTACCGTCAGCGCCTCGGCTGATAATCCGCCACCCAGTTTATTGATGCCCTTATTATTGGAAAGGGGGCCGCCGACAGTCACTTCTGTGAAGACTTTCATACCCTGAACATCTAAAACCTTCAATTGGACGCGCCCATCATCCAGTAGCAGGATGTCACCGGCCGTTACATCTGAAGGCAGACCTTTATAGTCAATGCCGACTTTTTCTTTATCTCCTTCTCCTTTACCCAAATTGGCATCCAGCAGGAATTTATCCCCAACATTCAGGAAAATTTTTCCTTCCTTAAATGTGGATACACGTATTTTGGGGCCTTGAAGATCACCGAGGATAGCAACGTGGCAGCCTAAACGGGCAGCAATTTCGCGCACTCTATTCGCACGTTGGAGATGATCTTCCGCAGTACCATGAGAAAAATTAAGGCGGACGACGTTGGCTCCCGCTTTGATAACGTTTTCTAGATTGTTGTCACGATCTGTAGCCGGGCCAAGTGTAGTGACGATTTTTGTTCTTCTGAGCCGTCTGGACATGTATTACTCCGTTGACTTGTGAAGTATACCTTCCGTTTTTCAAGTTGCTTGCTGTAACTCAAAATCCATTGGGTATATGCGTTTTCGATTACCGTAATATAACCATTTAATTTATTGATTATTAACCCTGTACTGCGAATATGCAGATGGGGAAAGTCTACCTATGCTACCAGTCTGGGGAGTTGATAAATAGTGAACAAAAACACAGTCTATTTTCTGGTTTATTCATGCTTATCAAAGCGTGAATTACGCAACGCGTCTTTGACCCTCTTCAAATTATCCCTGAATTTTGCGCCTCGGCGCAGGGTAAAACCCGTTGCCAGCACGTCAATGATGGTTAATTGCGCAATTCTTGAGACCATCGGCATATAAATATCGGTATCTTCGGGAACATCCAGCAGAATGGAGAGCGTCGCTTCGTGTGCTAATGGAGAGCCTGTCGAAGTAATGGCGATCACGGTGGCATCATTTTCGCGAGCCAGTTTCGCAATTTCGACGAGGTTTTTTGTTCTTCCGGTATGGGAAATCAGGACGACAACATCGCCTTCGCTACTGTTAATGCAGCTCATTCGTTGCATTACAATATCGTCAAAGTAGGTCACTGGAATGTTGAAGCGAAAAAATTTGTTCATGGCATCATGGGCGACAGCGGCTGATGCCCCTAAACCGAAAAAAGAGAGTTTTCTGGCTTGGGTTAGCAGATCAACAGCCCGGTTAATTGCCGCAATATCCAGATTACCTTTGACCGTTTCCAAATTTGCCATCACGGATTCGAAAATTTTGTGTGTATAAGAGGTGACGCTGTCACTTTCTTCCACATTACGGTTTACATAAGGTGTGCCATTGGCGAGGCTCTGTGCCAGATGCAATTTAAAATCGGGAAACCCTTTGGTGTTGAGGCGGCGACAAAAGCGATTAACCGTCGGTTCACTCACATTCGCCATTTTAGCCAGAGTGGCAATACTTGAATGGATGGCAGTCTGTGGTGAAGCAAGGATGACCTGCGCCACCTTTTTCTCTGACTTACTCAAAACATCAAGACTATTTTGGAGCCGTTCCAGTGTGTTCATAAGACGAAGTTCAACCTCGGTTTTAACGATTTCATTAACAGGGGGAAATCTATGTCATTTTTATGAAAATATACTACTTGTCATTGAACGCTGGCAGTGGCAACAACCGGATAACCTGGGATTTTTCATCAAAATATGACAAGTGTCTAACTTTCAACTTAGTAAGATTACTTCTTAATCGTTGTAAATTTTCAGTTGATAGTCACTGCTCAGTGTAAATTATGACCATATCGTCAATGAATGCAAAATGGTAATCAGTATTTACTGCCTATAACCAAAAGAGTACATTACCTGCAAGTTCTGTAAAAAAATTACAATACCCCGTAATTGAGGAGATGCAACATGGCGGTGACGTCTACAGCTCAGGCTTGTAATTTGGTAATTTTTGGGGCGAAAGGAGACTTAGCACGCCGGAAATTAATGCCTTCCCTTTACCAGTTGGAAAAAGCAGGTTATATCCATCCGGATACCCGAATTATCGGTGTCGGCCGGGCTGACTGGGATAAAAAAGCCTATACCAAAGTCGTTGAGGAAGCGTTAGTTACATTTATGTCTGAGAAACTGGACTCAGAATTATGGAAGAAGCTGAGTTCACGTCTGGAATTTTGTAATTTGGACGTCAATGAAACGGAACATTTCACCGAATTGGCAAAAGTCCTTAATAAGGATAACTTGCCTGCTATTCACTATTTTGCCATGCCGCCAAGTACGTTTGGCTCAGTATGTCATGGGCTGGGTGCTGCGGGACTGAATACGGAACCCAACCGGGTTGTGATGGAAAAACCACTGGGAACCGATCTTGCTTCTTCCAAGGCGATTAATGATGAAGTTGCAAAGTATTTTAATGAGCGCCAAATTTACCGCATTGACCATTATTTGGGTAAAGAAACGGTATTGAACTTGTTGGCACTGCGTTTTGCCAACTCACTTTTCGTCAATAATTGGGATCACCGCACCATTGATCATGTGCAAATCACGGTTGCTGAAGAAGTGGGTATTGAAGGGCGTTGGGGTTATTTTGATCAGGCAGGGCAGATGCGCGACATGATCCAGAATCATCTTCTGCAAATCCTGACCATGATTGCCATGTCACCCCCGTCTGATCTGACAGCCGATCGCATTCGTGACGAAAAAGTGAAAGTATTGCGTTCATTGCGTCGAATTGATCAGACCAACGTCAGGGAAAAAACGGTTCGCGGGCAATATACCGCAGGTTTTGTGCATGGTAAGAAAGTGCCGGGTTATCTGGAAGAAGAGGGGGCGAATAAGGCCAGCAAAACGGAAACTTTTGTTTCGATCCGTGTCGATATTGATGACTGGCGTTGGTCAGGCGTGCCTTTTTACCTGAGAACCGGAAAGCGCTTGCCGGCTAAATGTTCTGAGGTGGTTGTCTATTTTAAAGAGCCTCCGCTGAATCTGTTTGCTGAATCCTACCAGCAGTTACCGCAGAATAAATTGACGATCCGTTTGCAGCCGGATGAAGGCATTGATATTGAAGTGCTGAATAAAGCGCCGGGACTGGAACATAAGCACCGTTTGCAAACAACCAAACTGGATCTGAGTTTCTCGGAAACATTTAATCAGACACATCTTGCTGATGCTTACGAAAGATTACTGTTGGAAGCGATGCGTGGCATTCAGGCTCTGTTTGTCCGCCGTGATGAAGTGGAAGAAGCGTGGAAGTGGGTTGATTCTATAATGGACGCATGGGCAGCAGATAATGAACCACCGAAGCCTTATCAAGCGGGGACTTGGGGACCCGTTGCTTCCATCGCGATGATCACGCGCGATGGCCGTTCATGGAATGAATTTGAGTAACGAACGGTATTTTCTACTATTATTATCTGGTTATCATCATCTGGCCGCGTTTTGCGGCCAGATCCCATCCAAGCACATAAAACAGGTCATTGAAAAAGTTACCTGTCAGTTGTGTTTATTGTTGGAATATGCTAAAAATAAAAGTAATCAATTCCATAATGAGGGTTCGTAGTATATCACACGGCGATTATGTGTGATGAAAGAATAAAATATTATGAATAGCGCCAAAAGCGTCAACATTCAGCATAGTAACAAAATTCAACGTTGTACCCATGTTTTTTTCCTCTCAACTATCTTATCCAGTGAGCACTACTGGTGCGGTGCCCTTTAGGGCCTTCTCCTACTAACCGGTTCTTCACCGGCAATTTTCGTTTGCCAAAATATTTCGCTAAAACGTCAGTTTAATTCTGATGCTGTGTAATTGCATTTGCTGCCGCTCTTGTTGGCATTTATAGCTAGGTATCTTGGCATGCTTATCAGTATGTTCAGGAGAAAAAAAATGATTTATTGGATGTTTCTTGCACTGGCGATTATGACAGAGGTGGTGGGTACTTTGTCAATGAAACAAGCCAGCGTTTCGGGTGATCTGACCGGCATGATTGTGATGTATACCATGATCACAACTTCTTATGTCTTGTTGGCAATTGCTGTAAAAAAAGTAGCATTAGGCGTCGCTTATGCACTTTGGGAAGGTATTGGGATCCTGTTTATTACCACTTTTAGTGTGATATGGTTCAACGAGTCACTGTCATTGATGAAAATGGGTGGATTGGCATTGCTGATAGCCGGAATTGCCTTGATCAAGACGGGGACAAAAAAGAACCAAGACCATGCTCCAAATGATATTTTGAACAAACAAATTAAGGAGGCATGATATGCTAACTCAATTTGAATGGTGGCATGGGGCATTTCTGGTTCTGGCTGTTGTTTTGGAAATTATAGCGAATATTTTATTGAAATTATCCAACGGTTTTCAGCGCTTCTGGCTCGGTATTTTATCTCTGATTGCGGTTTTAGGCGCATTCAGTGCACTGGCTCAGGCAGTGAAAGGGATTGAACTTTCCATTGCTTATGCGTTATGGGGGGCATTCGGCATTATTGCTACAGTCGCTGCTGGCTGGATAATGTTTAATCAACGACTGAATTTTAAGGGATGGAGTGGTATTGTGCTGCTGTTGATCGGCATGATTATAATTAAGATGGCTTAATTTTTTGCGTTCCATACCTTAAATTTCATTTTGTAGATTCATTTCCAGAATGGCATTGAAGAAGTGATAACTTTTTCAATGCCATGTTTGTTTGATGAATACAGATTATAAGGCAGCGATAATTTTAATTTCTACTTTATAGTCAGGGTTCATCAATGCTGCTTGAACCGTACAGCGGACTGGCGCGCTCCCGGCAACAACCCACGCATCCCAGGCGGCGTTCATACCTGCAAAATCGGCCTTGTCCGCCAGAAAGATCGTCGCATCCAGAATCTTGCTCTTATCTGAACCAAGACGCTGTAACAGGGCATCAATGGTTGCCAGCGTATCGGCGGTTTGCGCTGTAATATCGCCATCCAGTTGTTCTGGCACGCTGGTGTAATAGATAGTGCCATTGTGAACGACCGCTTCTGACCAACGGGCATCTGGATCAATGCGTTTAATAGTCATTAAATCTCCTGTTAATTTGTACAGTTTTTTGCTGAATTGGGGTGGTTATTACCCTTCAGTATTGGCATAATTCTGCCACATTTTATTGAAAGAGACAGTTCGTGTCAGACGATTTTGCGAAAAATGGCATACTTGCCAACGCCATACCGGGTTTTAAGCCGCGTGATGCCCAACGGGAAATGTCTTCGGCTATTACCGTTGCGATCAAAAAACAGCAACAACTGGTCGTGGAAGCAGGAACGGGAACCGGTAAAACATTTGCTTATCTGGTGCCTGCTTTGCGCTCCGGTAAAAAAGTGATCATTTCTACTGGCTCCAAGGCGTTGCAGGATCAGCTCTACAATCGAGATCTTCCCACCATCGTTGATGCTTTAGGTTTTACAGGCAATTTGGCGCTATTGAAAGGGCGCTCAAATTATTTATGCCTTGAACGCCTTGAACAACAGTCAATCGGCAATTCCCAACTGGAAGCCGAAATATTGGCACAAGTTATCAAACTCAGGCATTGGTCAGCCCATACAGAAGAGGGTGATATTAGCACCTGCCACCAAGTGGCGGAAGACAGCACCGTTTGGCCGTTGGTCACCAGTACTAATGACAATTGTCTTGGCAGTGATTGCCCACGCTATCAGGAATGTTTCGTGCTGAAAGCCCGCCGCAAGGCGATGGAAGCGGATATCGTGATTGTTAACCATCATCTGTTTATGGCCGATAGAGTGGTTAAGGATAGCGGATTTGGTGAATTAATCCCGCAGGCCGATGTAGTGATTTTCGATGAGGCTCACCAGATCCCCGATATTGCCAGCCAATATTTTGGTCAGCAGTTAAGCAGTCGCCAATTAATGGATTTATCGCGTGATATCATCATGGCTTACCGCACTGAAGTTCGGGATCAGGCGCAGTTGCAAAAAAGTGCCGATCGTCTCAGCCAAAGTGCGCAAGATTTTCGTTTGTCATTGGGTGAAAACAGCTATCGGGGCAATCTCCGAGAAGTCTTACAGCAGCCGCAAGTTCAGCGGGCATTAGTGCGTTTGGATGATGCCCTTGAGCTTTGTTATGACGTGATGAAGCTCTCTTTGGGGCGTTCAACCATGTTGGATGCGGCTTTTGAACGGGCAACGGCTTACCGCAATCGTCTTAAGCGCCTGATTGATGTCAACATACCCAATTACAGTTATTGGTTCGAGAGTTATGGACGGCATTTTTTGCTGGCACTGACACCATTATCTGTCTCCGATAAATTCAGTGAGATGATCCGTGAACAACCGGGGTGTTGGATTTTTACCTCAGCAACATTGTCGGTCAATGAACAGCTAAACCATTTCACCGAACGTTTAGGATTGAAGCAAGCCCAAACATTACTTCTGCCCAGTCCATTTGATTACCCACGTCAAATGTTATTGTGTGTTCCGCGCCATTTACCCTCACCCAACCAACATGGCGGTGCAAAATGGCTGGCCCGTATGTTGAAGCCTTTGATTGAAAGCAATAAAGGGCGTTGTTTTTTCCTCTGTACTTCCCATCAAATGATGCGCAGTTTGGCAGAAGAGTTCCGTGCCAGTATGACGTTGCCGGTATTGGTACAGGGTGAGACAAGTAAGGCACAATTATTGGCGCAGTTTATTTCTGCGGGTAATGCATTACTGGTGGCGACAGGCAGCTTTTGGGAAGGAGTCGATGTCCGTGGTGATGCCTTATCCTGCGTTATTATTGATAAATTACCCTTTACTGCGCCCGATGATCCTTTGCTTAAGGCACGTATCGAAGATTGCCAACTTAAGGGTGGGGATGCTTTTAATGAAGTTCAACTTCCTGATGCCGTGATTGACTTGAAGCAGGGCGTTGGACGACTGATCCGTGATATTGATGATTATGGTGTTGTGGTGATTTGTGATAATCGATTGGTAATGCGTCCATACGGTGAGGTTTTTCTAAATAGCCTGCCTCCCGCTTCCCGTACCCGTGATTTATCAAAAGCCATCGCGTTTTTGCAATCACGCCCACCGCGGTCTGAGTAAAATGCAGTTTGAATAAAATGACGGGGCGATGATGTTGGGGCTATGCTAGTATAGCCCCTTATTTTTGATTCTATATCTTGCCGGAGTTAAGGCATGTCCACGCGGATTTTAGCTATTGATACTGCAACTGAAGCCTGTTCTGTTGCACTTTGGAATAAAGGGGCTGTCGAAGCACAGTTTGAAATTTCCCCACGAGAACACACCCAACGTATTTTACCGATGGTTCAAGCGGTATTATCGAAAGGCGGAGTGAGCCTGCAACAATTGGATGCGTTGGCGTTTGGGCGTGGGCCGGGCAGTTTTACCGGTGTACGGATTGGTGTTGGCATTGCTCAAGGATTGGCACTGGGCGCTGAATTACCGATGATTGGCGTTTCTTCCCTGAAAACAATGGCACAAGGTAGTTTTCGCCTGAAAGGCACAACAAACGTTTTAGTTGCCATTGATGCTCGGATGGGCGAAGTCTATTGGGGACAATACACTCGCAATGCACAAGGTGAATGGCAAGGTGATGCCACGGAAGCAGTGCTGAGACCCGAACAAGTGCAAGAGATTATGAGAACCTTGTCAGGTGAGTGGACGATTGCCGGAACAGGGTGGGAAGCCTACCCTCAATTATTGAACAGCCACTTAACGCTGACAGCCAGCACCATGACGTTGCCTCATGCGCAAGATATGCTGCCACTGGCAATCCAGATGTGGCAATCGGGGAAAGCAACCGCAGTTGAGCATGCTGAACCTGTTTACTTACGTAATGAAGTGACATGGAAAAAATTGCCGGGTCGTTAAGGATCTGTTGTCTGGGGCAATAAAATTCATGCAACTTGTGGCAGAAAGCAGTGTCCATGAATAGAGAAAGAGCTAGAGTATGGCTAACCAGATTCAGGTTAGCTTAATAAGATTTTTCTGTGTTTGGAGGATTTATGCTCAATGGAACATACTATCGAAGCATACTGCAAGCGGCGCTACTGGTGGGAACCTTAGCACTTGCGGGCTGTGTGTCAGTTCCTGATGTTATTAAAGGAACAAGTAAGACACCGGTAGAAAACCTGTTTTCTGTCAAAAATGCGCCTGAATTATACATTGGGCATGAAGGGCGATTTGGTGGAAAGGTATTGAGTGTCTTAAATGAAAAAGATCATACCCGATTGGAAATATCTGCCATGCCACTGGCAAGTAATGCCGCCCCACGGTTGGATACACCTTCTCTGGGACGAGTTTATGCTTATGTGAATACGTTCCTGGAACCCAGTGATTTTAAAGATCATTATGTTACTGTCGTGGGTTTGATTACTGGCCTTGAACAGGGAAATGTAGGCAATAGCCCGTATCATTACGTTGTGATGAATGCCACGGGGATGAAACGTTGGCATGAATCTCAGAGAATGATTTTTCCTTCTGCCGTAGCCACTGATCCGTGGAATTATTATAGCAACCCTTATGATCCGTTTTGGCGCGGCTATCCGCCACTTCAACCTGTATCTGTTGAAACGATTTTAACGGAATAATTTTTTGTCAATCAAAAGATATCTGGTGGCAGGCAGAACCTAACAGAAATAAACCTGCCACTAGCCATACATTCAATATGTTTATTCTATAAGCTAAATCCTATTATAAATTCTATTCTTAATAATTATCTTTTATTGGAGTATCCCACTTATAACTATTTGGAATAATGGTAAGACTCTAAGCCAAGAATTAGTAAATCGGTGTATAATCAATGGATTATAAATACAAGTACCAATAAGTTAACTAATTCATTGATAAATAACAAAAATATTCAGGCGGCAAAGGCTGCCTTATTTTTTTGCAATAATTGATAGTATTAAATTAGTGATGTGCATCGCCAACCTGAACATTGTTCCTTTTCAAACTGGTACGCTGAGTTAATAATTTGTTAAATATACAAGTCTGGTTTGTTTGTTTTATGGGCAGTGATTACATCGCAATTAGATTTCAGGAGTATTCAACTTGGAAAAAGTCTGGCTAAAACATTATCCGGCAGATGTTCCGGCAGAAATCGATCCCGACCGTTATTCGTCGTTGATTGAAATGTTTGAGAATGCTGTGGCACGTTATGCCGATCAAAGCGCATTTATCAATATGGGCGAGGTAATGACTTTCCGTAAACTGGAAGAGCGTAGCCGTGCCTTTGCTGCTTATTTACAAAATGGTCTGGGGCTGAAAAAAGGGGATCGCGTGGCATTGATGATGCCAAATTTATTGCAATATCCCGTGGCACTGTTTGGCATTCTGCGTGCAGGTATGATTGTGGTCAATGTGAATCCGCTCTATACCCCGCGTGAGTTGGAACACCAGCTTAATGATAGTGACACCTCTGCTATTGTTATCGTTTCTAACTTTGCACATACCTTAGAAAAAATTGTCTTCAACACGCCAGTCAAGCACGTTATTTTGACGCGCATGGGAGACCAACTTTTCCGTCCTAAAGGAACCCTGGTTGATTTCGTGGTGAAATACGTTAAACGGCTCGTGCCCAAATACCACTTACCGGATGCTATTTCGTTCCGTAGTGCGATGCATAAAGGTTACCGCATGCAGTATGTCAAACCGGATGTGCAAAGTGAGGATTTGGCTTTTCTGCAATATACGGGGGGAACCACGGGGGTAGCAAAAGGTGCAATGCTGACTCACCGTAATATGCTGGCAAACCTTGAACAAGCCAAAGCTTGTTATTCTCCATTATTGAAGCTGGGGCAAGAAGTCGTGGTAACGGCATTACCGTTGTACCATATCTTTGCTTTGACGATAAATTGCTTGTTTTTTATTGAACTGGGCGGACAGAATCTGTTAATTACCAACCCGCGTGATATCCACAGCACAGTCAAGGAACTCGCGCGTTATCGTGTTACCGCGCTATCAGGGGTTAACACACTATTCAACGCGTGGTTAAATAATGCAGAATTCCAGAAGCTGGATTTCTCCTCATTACGTTTATCGGTTGGCGGTGGTATGGCTGTACAGAGAGTGGTGGCTGAAAAATGGCAAAACCTGACCGGTTGCCATCTACTGGAAGGTTATGGACTGACCGAATGTTCTCCCCTGGTTTCAGCTAACCCGCATAACCTGACCCATTACAGTGGCAGTATTGGCTTCCCCGTTGCTTCAACAGAAATTAAATTAGTAGGGAATGACGGTAATGAAGTTTCACCGGACGAAGTCGGTGAAATGTGGGTACGTGGGCCGCAGGTAATGAAAGGTTACTGGAACCGTCCTGATGCGACGGATGAGGTGTTGAAAGATGGCTGGTTGGCAACCGGGGATATTGCTAACGTAGATGAAAAAGGCTTTTTTCACATTGTTGATCGGAAAAAAGACATGATTCTGGTTTCAGGGTTTAATGTCTATCCAAATGAAGTAGAAGAAGTTGTTTCTTCCCATCCTAAAGTGTTAGAGTCGGCAGCAGTAGGCGTTCTGAGTGAAAATTCAGGGGAAACGGTCAAAGTATTTGTTGTGCGTAAAGATCCCAGCCTGACTGAGGACGAACTTAAAACGCATTGTCGTCGTTACCTGACAGGCTATAAAGTGCCAAAACTGATTGAATTCCGCGATGAGTTGCCGAAATCTAATGTCGGTAAAATTCTTCGTAAAGAACTACGCAATGAAGAATTGGCAAAAGTAGATAATGCTGCTACAAATTGATCATGTTTATTGCTGTACCCCATTGATTTTAAACCATAGGCAGTCAACAACAGCGCCGGTTTTTTACCGGCGTTGTTATGCACGTCTTATGAATGGCTAAGAGAATGATGTTTTGAACTATCAGTTGATTAACACCGATGCCCAGTTGCAGTCAATCTGTGAGCAGGCAAAAAAACACGCAAAAATTGCACTAGATACTGAATTTGTACGTACACGGACGTATTATCCCCAATTAGGTTTGATACAACTGTTTGATGGTGAACAGCTTTCTCTGATTGATCCCCTCGACATTTCGCAATGGCAGCCTTTTAGAGAGCTATTGACTGATCCCGACGTATTAAAATTTATCCATGCTGGCAGCGAAGATTTAGAAGTTTTTGGTCATAGTTTTCAGTGCCTGCCAGAACCGATGATTGATACTCAGGTATTGGCCGCCTTTATTGGTCATCCCATGTCATGTGGTTTTGCGACACTGGTTGCTGAGTATTTGCATATCGAATTGGATAAGAGTGAATCCCGTACAGATTGGCTGGCTCGACCATTGAGCGTAAGGCAATGTCAATATGCTGCGGCAGATGTCTATCATTTATTACCGCTCGCCGATATTTTGATGGAAAAAACAGAGCAGGCGGGGTACCAGGATGCGGCAACAGATGAAAGCCATCTGATAGCCCAACGTCGTAAAGAAGTGGTGATGGCGGAATATGCCTATAAGGATATTGGTAACGCGTGGCAATTACGTCCAAGGCAATTGGCCTGCTTGAGAAACTTGGCCGCGTGGCGTTTAAATCAGGCGAGAGAACGTGATCTGGCGGTTAATTTTGTGATCCGTGAAGAAAATTTATGGCAAGTTGCCCGTTATATGCCGACTTCTTTGGGAGAATTGGGGGCGCTGGGATTGAGTGGGCAAGAAATTCGCTGCCATGGTCGCCGATTGTTGGCGATGGTGGCAGAGAGCAGAGATATTCCAGAAGAAGAATGTCCGGATCAAATTGTGAATTTGATTGATTACCCTGATTACCGCAAGGCCTTTAAGGAAATTAAATCTCTGGTCACTCAGGTGGCGGAATCCCATCATTTCAGTGCCGAACTGCTGGCTTCTCGCCGCCAAATCAATCAATTCCTTAGTTGGCATTGGAAATTGAAATCGCCGAAGTATCAACCCGAATTAATCAGGGGCTGGCGCGGTAAACTGCTGGCGGAACCTATCGCAGAAATATTGGCAAATTATTCGGAGTAATACCGCGAGTTCAATAACGCCCACGGCTCTGGTTCTCTTTAAGAGATGCCATTTTGCTTTCCTGCTTGATATACAGGCAGGGAAGTAAGACGGTTTTATGTTGTTACCACTGCCAATAATATAAATATGCTTTTCTTTGATATTTAATGTGCATTATTAGGTAAAAAGAATGTTTGTATTTTGTTTTACCCTCTTGCCTTATGAGCAGGTATTTCCTGATTCTGGATCTTAAATCGGGATACTACTGCACCCCGATTTATTATTTTCGAAAAATCACCGTGTTAAATTAAATAACGTTATTTGCTACTGTTATTTTGTCGATTCTTCAATCTCAGGTAAGGTTACATTAAGTTCCAGTACCGAGATGTCATCATTTTTCTGCTCAAACTGCACCGAAAGCATATCTGGATCAATTTGCACATACTTACAAATAACAGCCAGAATATCCCGTTTCATTTCAGGCAAATAGGCAGGCTCAGAGTCACCACGGCGCCGCTCTGCCACGATGATTTGTAGCCGCTCCTTGGCGATATTGGCTGTCGGTTTTTTTCTCGACAGGAAGAAATCTAACAAAGCCATGCGTTACCCCCCAAACAGGCGTTTTAAAAAGCCTTTTTTTTCTTCTTCGATGAAACGGAAAGGCCGTTCTTCACCGAGTAAACGTAAAATCGTGTCTTCGTATGCCTGACCTGCGTCAGAATCTTTGTCCAAAATGACAGGTTCTCCTTGGTTGGATGAGCGGAGAACTGATTGATCTTCTGGAATGACACCAAGCAAAGGAATACACAGAATTTCCAGCACATCTTCCATACTTAGCATATCGCCGCGGTTCACGCGTCCTGGATTATAACGTGTCAGCAGAAGATGTTCTTTGATAGGATCTTCACCTTTCTCTGCACGGCGTGATTTGGATGCCAGGATACCTAAAATACGATCAGAGTCACGGACAGAAGAAACTTCTGGATTTGTCGTGATGATTGCCTCATCGGCAAAATAGAGTGCCATCAATGCGCCGCTTTCAATACCCGCGGGTGAATCACAGATAATAAACTCAAATCCTTGTTGATCCAATTCACTCAGAATTTTATCAACGCCTTCCCGAGTCAGGGCTTCTTTATCACGGGTTTGGGAAGCGGGCAGAATGTAGAGATTATCGGTGCGCTTATCTTTGATAAGTGCCTGATTCAAAGAGGCATCACCTTGAATGACGTTCACGAAGTCAAAAACCACACGGCGTTCACATCCCATGATGAGGTCGAGGTTCCGCAAACCGATATCAAAATCGATAACAACGGTTTTTTTTCCTTTTTGGGCGAGACCGGTAGCAATGGCCGCGCTTGAAGTGGTTTTGCCAACGCCACCTTTACCAGATGTAACAACAATAATGCGTGCCATGAAGCGATTCCTTGTTATAAGGGCTAGACTAAAGTTTCAATAGTTAATTCACTGTTCACCAGACGCAATTTTGCTGCTTTGCCAACAAAATTCTCTGGGATTTTTTCGCTGAGCCAATATTGCCCTGCAATAGAGGCGAGTTCAGCGTTTAAATGGGTGCAGAAAATCTGGCTTTCTTGATCACCAGATGCGCCTGCTAACACTCGTCCACGCAGCACACCATATATATGAATATTTCCATCAGCGATTAATTCTGCACCAGCGCTCACATTATTTGTCACAATAAGATCACTGTTTGGTGCATAAATTCTTTGTCCTGAACGAACAGGCGTATTAATTATACGAGTTTTTTTGGAAATAGGTTCAGTCGGTTTATTTTCTTTAGTAAGAACTTTCTGACTTTTGCCTTCTTTCAATAAAGGGAGTTCAGATTTTAGAACAATTTTTCGTTGTTCTTCATCTTGACAACCACTGATGCCAACGATACGCAATCCCACTGACTCAATGGCTCGGTGGAGTGCGCCGAGATCTGCCCCAACAGGCAGCGCAGATATATTGATAACGACGGGAGCATTTTTCAGAAATTCAGGTGCCTGCTCCATTTTTTCCTGCATAGCTTTATGAATAATTTCCGGCTGGTCATCATATAAATGAACGACCGAAAGCGTAAAATTACTGCCTTTTAGCTCAATTGGCGACTGTGACATCGATATTTTGACTCAGCAAGGTTAAGTTTTCCAAAAGTGGTTTACACGAATTCGGTTACACAAACGCGGTTACACAAACATTTTCCCAGAACAGCCTCTGGGAGACGATATTCTTAAATATAATAAGCATGTTATAGTTAGTGAATTATTCAAGCAAGTCGCAGAGTTAATTTAAAAGAGTTTATGACAATGATTTGTGTAATCTACCGAAGCCTAAAACGTGACCAAACCTATCTGTATATTGAAAGAAGAGATGATTTTTCACGCGTTCCTGAAGACCTGTTAAAAACATTTGGTAAACCTCAATACTCAATGATGATTTCATTATCGGAAAGAAAAAAACTGGCGAATGCTGATATCGAAAAAGTAAAAAGCGCATTGTGTGAACAAGGTTTTTATCTGCAAGTCCCCCCGCCAGTGGAAAGTTTGCTCAGTAAACATCTGGCATCAGACAACTCATCCAAACAATCCATCTAACCAATAAAATCGCGGGCAATGGCTTGATTCTGAATTGAGGAGGCACTGATTTATGAAATTAATCACCGGGATAACTTTATTGACGGCAACTTTGCTGGCGGGGTGCAGTACATCAAGTGGTAAACAATTACACTATCAATCCGTGTTGACTTCACGTTCTCAAGCAGAAGTCAAGACATTGGAGCACGATTTTCCATTGAATTCCCGTGAGCCATCACAGTTTCCTGCTTATGTGGCTTTGCTGAAACAGCAGGCTCTGGCACAGGGGATCAGTGAAAAGACCTTGGATCGCGCCTTTGCCAATATCCATTTTATTCCGCGCGTCATTAAAGCTGATCGTAATCAGCCAGAAAAAAAAATCACACTGGATGATTACCTAAATCGTGTCTTGCCAGCCTGGAAGATTGAACAGGGGGTCAAGGAATACGGAGATAATAAACCTCAGTTAGAGAAGATCAGTCGCCAATACGGTGTACCCAAAGCCTATATTGTTGCTTTGTGGGGCTTAGAAAGCGGTTTTGGCAAATTTCAGGGAAAAGAAGATGTCATTTCAGCATTATCCACGCTAGCCTTTGAAGGCCGCCGAGAAGTGTTTTTTATCAAACAATTATTGGCAGCGTTAGAAATCATTGAAAATCAATATATTAATCAAGATCAAACGTTAAAAGGCTCTTGGGCAGGAGCGATGGGGCAAAGCCAATTTATGCCAACCTCTTACTTAACCTATGGGGCTGATGGCGATGGTGATGGCAAAATTGATATTTGGCACAATAAAGACGATGTTTTTGCCTCGACAGCCAATTACTTGCATAAGGAAGGGTGGAAACAGGGTTTACCCTGGGGATATGCCATTTCGTTACCTGTAGACTTCAATACAGCCTTGGAAGGTATTAAGCCAGAACAGGGAAAAACCATTACCCAGTGGCAGGCATTGGGGATTTTATCCCCACATTTTGCTAACCTGCCTGCCAATACCAAAGGTTGGATAGTCATCCCTGATGATTCGACACAACGGGCATTTTGGGTAACACAAAATTTCCGCACTATCATGCATTGGAATCGTTCTTACTATTTTGCTCTCAGTGTTGGTATGATGGCGGACGGTATTATGCAGCGTACTCATTTTCTCGCTCGCTGAAACTCAGATCCTGAAAACAAGATAAAGGAACAATGTTATGTACCAGCATCGGGATTGGCATGGCGTGTTGTTGGATTTTCCTGCCAATAAAGTTGTTTGTGTCGGCAGTAATTACGACAAGCATATGAAAGAGATGGGCTCCCAATCGACTGAAGAGCCGGTGATATTCATTAAACCTGAGACGGCGCTGTGTGATCTACGTCAGCCTGTTTTCATCCCACAGGAATTGGGTTGTGTACATCATGAAATAGAATTGGCTGTTTTGATGGGTTCGACACTCAAAAATGCCAATGAGGAGCGGGTCAGTCAGGCGATTGCAGGCTTTGCTGTTGCGTTGGATTTAACATTACGTGATTTACAGCGTGAATTTAAACAATCGGGGCAACCGTGGGAGAAAAGCAAAGCGTTTGATCGATCCTGCCCGATATCAGGGTTTATTCCTGTCAATGCCTTTGATGATCCACAAAATGCCCAACTTTCTTTGACAGTTAATGGCGAATTGCGCCAAAACGGCAATACGAGTGACATGCGAACACCAATCATCCCGTTGATTAGTTATATGTCACGTTTTTTTACCCTGCGCCCAGGCGACATTATTTTGACGGGAACGCCTGAAGGCGTAGGGCCACTGCAATCTGGTGATGTATTAGGCGTTTCTCTCAATGAACATGCCTTGACAACCAGAGTGATTTAACCACGAGGAACGACAGAAATTATGTCTCAACCTTTCTGGCAGGTGAAAACCTTAGAACAAATGACCGATCAAGAGTGGGAAGCATTATGTGATGGCTGCGGCCAATGCTGCCTGCATAAGTTGATGGATGAGGATACGGATGAAATTTATTTCACCAATGTTGCCTGCAATCAACTGAATATTAAAACCTGCCAGTGCAAGAATTATGAAGATCGTTTCAGATACGAACCTGACTGTATCAAATTAACCCGTGAGAATATGAATACATTTGAATGGTTGCCGAAGACCTGTGCCTATCGTCTGATTGATGAGGGAAAGGGGCTTTTTCCGTGGCACCCATTAGTCAGCGGTTCAAAATCGGCAATGCACGCGGCGCGGATTTCTGTCAGGTATATCGCGGTGCGTGAAGCGGATGTGGTGGATTGGGAAGATCATATCCTTAACAGGCCTAAGTAATTATTTCCCCGCATCGCGGGGAGATTAGAGTGGCAGCCGCAATCCCACGTCACGGATGGCGTTAAACAAACCGTATAACCAACAGCTAATTAATGGAATGGCAAAAGAAAAATACGCAATGTAGTGTTGTCGTGGGTACAAAACAAAATGAAGGAGTCAATGTATGAGTAAATATATTATTACTTATAACGGCCTTGATAATAACAATACCGTTATCGTTAGCTCTCAGATTGCTCTGGATATTGATGTGAGCGCAATCACTGCGGCTGGCTTTTTAGAGCTGCTTAATACCGACGCGCTCAGTCATGCTGTAGGGTTAAATAACAATGTATCCAGAATTGCGATTGTTAGAGTACTTGGGCTGTAATTAAACCCTATCCTTAATAACCCGCTCCGGCGGGTTTTTCTCCCATTTTTCTGACTTTTAACAGTAAAGAAAATCTGATAACTTGTTCGTTCAATCGTCAAAACAAGGAAAGAAAAATGGCAAGTTATTTGATTCGTGTGGAGCTTTCTGGCACGGGTCCTGAGGGTTATGAAAAATTACATAAAAGGATGACGGCGAATCAATTCAGCCAATCTATCCGTTTTCCTAATGGGAAATGGCATCGTCTGCCTAGTGGAACTTATATTGGCCATTCAACGATGGAATCCATTCAGTTGGCGGAAAAAATCAAATCTATGGCTATACCATTTTCAGACAGAGATCCGGCAATATTCGTTTGTACTTACAGTAACTGGAGTGCATCACTATATCCCGAAAAACCGCGAACTGAATCCGGCTCAGGCGAGTGATTGGGAAAACGCATTAACCCTGTATTGCTTAGCCTTTTTATTCTGGTCAATTTTATTACCTAAGCATTGTCTTAT
The DNA here is from genome assembly GCF_028599065.1 of Xenorhabdus sp. PR6a. Taxonomy (NCBI): domain Bacteria; kingdom Pseudomonadati; phylum Pseudomonadota; class Gammaproteobacteria; order Enterobacterales; family Morganellaceae; genus Xenorhabdus; species Xenorhabdus sp. PR6a. The sequence continues at coordinate 68,777 of NZ_JAQRFJ010000009.1, forward strand.
TGTTACAACAACCTAACTAATTTAATACCTATTGTAATAAATATTAGTATGGAATTTATGCTGCATACCCAATATATATAAAATACTGTTTGTCTGTTTCTATATCAGACAATCAAGGCCACTACCGTGCAGCTATGGATGTTTGTTTGATAATGAGGGAAAGCAAAATGAAAAACAGATTGATGAGCTATGTAACGTTTGTAGGGGTTTGGATTACTGTAACATTAACCATTGGCATCCTATTGTCATAAGCAGATAAGAAAAATGAGTTCTAAGCCTCACTTTGGCGAGGTTTATTATTTAAGTAAAGCCCTACATTACCCAGCCAATATTGGGTAATGTAGGGCGGTTATTGGTGATCTTTGATCATTATTCAACCATGTTCGGACAAGGCTTTCCGGAAATGACTTGCTGAATATTTTGTAAGGTTGTTTCACTGATGCTGGTTAAGGCTTCTTCGGTTAAGAATGCTTGATGACCCGTAAACAGCACATTATGACAAGAAGATAAACGGCGGAAGATATCATCTTGGATAACGTCATTTGATTTATCCTCAAAGAATAAATCTCTTTCATTTTCATAAACATCCATGCCTAGTGCGCCGATTTTCTGTTGTTTCAGTGCGTTAATGGCAGCGGCGGAATCAATCAGCGCGCCCCGGCTGGTATTGATGATCATCACACCATCTTTCATTTTGTTGAATGCGGTTTCATCCAATAAATGGTGGTTTTCTGGTGTCATGGGACAATGCAGGGAGATTACATCAGATTCAGCGTATAGCGTCTCTAAATCCACGTATTCCACACCCATATTTACTGCGTCAGGATTAGGGTAGGGATCATACGCCAGTAAACGCATCCCGAAGCCTTTTAAAATTCGCAAAGTCGCAACGCCGATTTTTCCCGTTCCGATAATGCCGGCGGTACGTTTGTACATATTGAAACCGGTTAATCCTTCAAGGGAGAAATTAGCATCGCGGGTGCGTTGGTAGGCGCGGTGAATGCGTCGGTTAAGACATAACATTAAGCCAACCGTGTGTTCGGCAACCGATTCAGGAGAATAAGCCGGTACTCGAACAACTTGAATGCCTAATTCCTTCGCTGCATCCAGATCGATATTGTTGAATCCGGCACAACGTAATGCCAGAATTCTGATGTTCATTTCTGCTAATTCTTGCAGCACTTCCCGCCCGCCATCATCATTGACGAAAATACAGACTGCATCCGCACCAATGGCATTTTTGGCCGTCTGTGGGCTCAAGGGAAAATCAAAAAACTCGATATGATAGCCAAAGCCAAGTTTTTGGTTGAGCATTTCAAAATGCTTGCGGTCATACTGCTTTGTACTGTAAACAACCAACTTCATCACAACATCTCCACCATACAGTAACTCTATCTTTCGCTATACTCGAATAAATCGCCTGTAAGCTATTCATAGTGATAGCTTCTATAATAAATCGGCTTAGAGCCTGATATGAGATTATCATAACAGGAAGTCGTTCTCAGGTTGAAAAGAAGAGATAGGGAATTAATGGCAAAAGTACTCAAGGTGTTTGCAGTGATGGTGATACTGCTGGCGTTATTAGTGTTGGCGGGATGGTATACACTTCCACGTTGGTTGCCATTGATTGCCAGTTATTGGTTGCCACAGGGAATCACTCTGTCTTTGAGCCAACCTCGATGGACAAACAGTGCATTATGGTTAGATGAATTGTCATTAAAGGCAAAAGCGTGTGAGTTGATAACAGTCTCCGGGCTCTCTGTGGCGTATTTATCCGGAGAAAAGAGTGAAAGCCGTAACTGGAATATTCATGCTGCTAACATTGACAGTCAGAGCCAATGCTTGGCGCAATTACCTCCAGAGGAAAAACAATCAGCCCCGTTATCTGTTCAAGCGATATTATCCGCGATCCCTGCAATGGATATTACGGTTGATCGTTTGGCTCTTATGCCCTGGCAAGCGTTTGCCGGCAAACTTCAATTCAGTTCATCACCTCAGGGGAAAATGTTCTCTTATCAAGGCGAAAAATTAAAACTCGATGCGCATATTACCGATAAACAACATCTCATTGTCCAGCATTTTTTTATGCAGTTACCTGAGCAGGTGATTTCCCTGAATGGAAATATCGCCTTACCCTTAAATACGGCAACGTTACCAGAACAAGGCCAGATTACCGCGCATTTATCTTTGAACCAATATCCCGACCCATTACAACTGGCATTAAAATGGCAGGGGCAACAGGGACAACTCACCGTTATTGAAGAAAAAAACCAGCAAATATTGGCAGAATTACCCTGGTTATTCGATGAATCGCAGTTCCGGATAGTGAATGGCCATTGGCAATGGGTAGAGAACAATCAAACGTTATCCGGCAGGGTTAATATTACGCTTGAACAGTGGAAAAAAGGGTTGTCCGGCATGTCTGTCAGTGGGCGGGCGAATTTGATCACGCAAAATAAACAGGGTAAAGGCAATGTTGTGCTTTCCGTGGAGCCAACAACCATTAATATCGCCAATGCCCATATTCCATTTCAGTTAACCGGGCAAATGAACAGCGGGCGAATGGTAATGACCATGTCATTACCTGCGGTTATTACCGGGCCATTGATTGACCCCAAAATTATTTTTCGTTCAGGGGCATTGTTTCGGGTTTGGGGAAAGATCAGTGAAACATTGACTGTCAAAGAAGCCCGCTTACCTTTGGCGGGCACTTATCTGACCCGTGAGGGCTTTACGGGGCGCCTGCAAGCCATTTTAACGGCACAAGACAATTATTGGGGGCAATTTAAGTTACATCTGGATGGCTTCGCAAAAGATTTTATCCCCGATCAGGGAAATTGGCATTGGCGTTATTGGGGGAAGGGGCAATTACCCCCGTTACAAGCCAAATGGGATATTACGGGTAAAGGAAGTTGGGATCACTCACAAATAACGGTAGAGACATTAGATACCGGTTTTGATTCGATCCAATATGACCTTGTTAAGATGCAGGCACCACGCTTAAAACTGACTAAGCCGTTAACGTGGCAACGTGCGGCAGATCGTCCCCATTTAACGGGCGATTTACAGTTATCTGCCCAGAAAACAGAATTTCGTTCCGGCGGTTTTCTGCCAGCCTTTGATTTTAAGGCCACGCTTACAGGGGAATCGCCTGATAACTTTATGTTGAATGGAAAATTGTACTCCGATGGCATTGGCCCAATTCCTTTTTATGGCCGCTGGGATGGTGAGCGATTGCGGGGAGAAGCCCGCTGGCCGAGACAGTCTTTATTAGCGTTTCAATCTTTGATTCCGCCAGAATTGGGTATTACCGTGCTGGGCGGCAATATTTATGCCCAAGCGGCTTTTTCTGCTGCCAAGGGGCAGGGATTACGTGCAGGCGGTCATTGGGTAGTCAAAAACGCGGGGATGTGGCTGAAAAACGGCGAAGTTAATGGTCTGGATTTTGTGTTGCCCTGGCGTTTGCAGGAGCACACCTGGCAATTAGGGTTGGGATCTCCCGTTCAGTTGCGGATCAAAGCCATTAACGGACTGTTTGAGATGCAAAATGTGACAGCCGATCTGTTGGGCTACTATCCGGCAACGGATAAACAGCCACTAAAATTGACCAATGTGAATGTGGATATACTGGATGGTAAATTGGAAATGGACCAATTACAGATCCCACAAAAAGAAGCGGCGGTATTACGGTTTAACAAACTCAATTTAAGCAAATTGTTTGGTGTGTTAAAAGTCAAACAAATGGCGATGTCAGGCAAAATTAGCGGTGAATTACCCGTATTATTAAATGATGATCGTTGGATTATTCAACGGGGATGGGTAGCCAATGACGATTATCTGACATTGAGATTGGATAAAGATACCGTTGATTCTATCGGGAAAAATGACTTATCAGCAGGTATGGCCATGGATTGGCTGCGTTATTTAGAAATCAGCCGTTCAAAAGCCTATGTGACGCTCGATAATTTAGGTGTTTTGACATTGCATTCAGAGATTAGCGGGGTGAATCCCGTGGTAGACAGAAAACGTGAAGTCAGGCTCAATTATCATCATGAGGAGAACGTTTTTCAGTTATGGCGCAGCCTGCGTTTTGGCAGTAATCTGGAAGAATGGTTACAGAAAAATATATCTGTAATGGGCAGGAGTGATAAATGATAAAGAATATTGGCTTCAAGTTGCCAACGGTTAGAACAGGGGTGATGTGGGTCAACGTGGCCTTACTCAATATAGCCTTGGCGGGCTGTATCAGGCTGGAAATGGCGACACCGGATAAGCCCATCAACATTAACATGAACGTGAAAATTGAGCATGAAATTCATATTAAAGTCGACCGGCAAATCGAAGATATGCTCAAAAACAACTCGAATTTATTCTAAGGATGAGAATATGAAAAAAGTCGGCGTGATACTGCTGTTGAGCCTGTTATTCAGTCCCTTTGCCGTGGGCATGACGCTGAGTGAGGCCAAACAGCAAGGGCTGGTGGGCGAGACATTTAGTGGCTATCTGGCCTTGGTTAAAAATACCCAGGATGCTCAATCTGTGGTTAAAAGAATCAACGACGAGCGGCAAAAGAAATATGCTGAGATCGCAGCCCAAAATAATATGACGACAGAGCAAGTTGCCAAAATAACAGGCGAAAAACTGGTACATCGTGCAGCGTCAGGAGAATATGTACTCGGCATTAATGGCCATTGGGTGCGGAAATAAGCGCGCGCACTGGCGCGCCATATTAGGGAACATGATTAAGCAACGATTTTTTCGGATTGCTTTTGCCCTATTTTCGCGACGATAGCATTGATCGTGTCACGAGCATCCTGATGGGTTTGGTTGACGGATTCTGCTCCCATCGCCAAACCTTCAGCAAAGACAAATTCCACATCGCTAATACCGATAAATCCAAGGAAAGTGCGTAAATAGGGTGTCATCACCTCTGTTGGGCTGTTCTTGTGAATGCCGCCACGGCTGGTCAGAATAACGGCGCGTTTACCTTTCAGCAACCCTTCCGGGCCTTTTTCAGTGTACTGGAAAGTCACCCCCGCGCGGGCAATCAGATCAAAATAGGTTTTCAGTTGAGTCGGGATCGTGAAGTTATACATTGGTGCGGTGATGACAATAACATCATGTGTTTTTAACTCGGTAACCAACGCATCTGACAGGGATAATACTGTTTTTTGGCGCTCTGTCAGTACGGTATCGCTTGGACGAAGGGCATTGACTAACTCTCCATCAAGTACTGGAACCGGGTTTTCAGCCAGATCACGAAGGGTGATGTTGCTTTCTGAATGGTCAGCCAACCACGTTTTAATAAAATAGTCGGCCAGTTTATTGCTTTGGGAATATTGTGCCAGGATGCTGGATTTCAGAACCAGTACGTTACTCATTCTTTATTTCCTCAGTGATCTAAGATACTAATAAATTTACTGATGATATTGTTTGTGCATCATATTTTATACAGAGAATTATTCAGTCAATAGCTCAATATTTTGAGACATTCGTTCAAATTCATTGAATCAATACAGGAAACAGATTATCACGGATAGGTAGCTTCTCTTGAACAATCGGCGAGGTGGAGAATATATATGGCGTTGCACAAGATATGTTACACTTCTAACCGTTAAGCGATAAAAAACAATCCCCTGAGCCTGCAAAAACAGCGCTAGTCAGTTAAGAACGTCACAAGGATTTATCACGTGGAATCACCTTTGACAGCACCAGTTGCTGAATTATTGGCTGAACTTGATCACACACCGCTGCGCGATCAGTTCCGTTTAAGAAAACGTCTGCATGGAGCAGCAAAAATTAAGAATCAAGTCTCCTTACAGGCTGTAGTACAGTCCATCGCTGCGGATATCGCTACTGCAAAACAGAACGTCATCAATCGTCAGTCTGCATGTCCTGCGATCCAATATCCTGAAAACCTGCCAGTGAGCCAGAAAAAAGACGACATCTATCAGGCCATTCGGGATAATCAGGTTGTCATTATTGCCGGGGAAACCGGTTCAGGTAAAACCACCCAGATCCCCAAAATCTGCCTTGAATTGGGAAGAGGCGTTAAGGGGCTGATTGGCCATACCCAACCTCGTCGTTTGGCGGCACGTTCTGTTGCGAATCGCATTGCGGATGAATTGGAAACGCAGCTGGGTTCAACGGTCGGTTATAAAGTTCGTTTTAATGATAAGGTCAGTGACAATACGTTGGTTAAATTGATGACTGACGGTATTCTGTTGGCAGAATTGCAGCAAGATCGGTTGTTATTGCAATATGATACGTTAATTATCGATGAAGCTCATGAATGCAGTCTGAATATCGATTTTATCCTCGGTTATCTGCGTCAATTACTGCCTAAACGCCCTGATCTGAAAATCATCATTACCTCTGCAACCATTGATCCTGAACGTTTCTCCCGCCATTTTAATCATGCGCCGATTATTGAAGTCTCTGGGCGTACTTATCCGGTAGATGTGCGCTATCGCCCCGTGGCAGGCGATGACAGTCACAGTGATCGGGATCAGCTTGAGGCCATCATTGATGCAGTGGATGAATTGGGGCGTGAAAGCGCGGGTGATATATTAGTCTTCATGAGCGGCGAACGAGAGATCCGTGATACAGCGGATGCACTCAATAAACAAAATTTCCCGCATACTGAAATTTTACCGCTTTTTGCCCGGTTATCTAACAGCGAACAGAACCGGATATTTCAGACTCATGTGGGGCGTCGCATTATTCTGACAACCAATGTGGCGGAAACATCACTGACAGTACCCGGTATCAAATACGTGATCGATACCGGTTTTGCACGTATTAGCCGGTATAGTTATCGAACCAAAGTACAGCGTTTGCCGATAGAACCGATATCGCAGGCATCGGCTAATCAGCGAAAAGGGCGCTGTGGTCGTGTTTCGGATGGGATTTGTATTCGTCTCTATTCGCAAGAGGATTTTTTATCACGCCCAGAATTCACTGATCCTGAAATTCTGCGAACCAACCTGGCTTCTGTTATTTTGCAGATGACGTCGATTGGCTTAGGCGATGTCAGCGCATTCCCCTTTGTTGAAGCGCCGGATAAACGCAATATTCAAGACGGTGTTCGTCTGTTAGAAGAGTTAGGTGCGATTGATCCCGAATCATTGTCAGAGGGAACTTACCGATTAACGCCAATGGGACGGCAGTTGGCTCAGTTACCTATCGACCCCCGTCTGGCGCGCATGGTACTGGAAGCCAAAGCTCAGGGTTGTGTTCGCGAAGTGATGGTGATTGCTTCCGCTTTGTCGATTCAAGATCCACGGGAAAGGCCGTTGGAAAAACAGCAGGCTTCTGATGAAAAACACCGCCGTTTTGCGGACAAGGATTCAGATTTCATCGCCTTCCTGAAACTGTGGGATTTTTTGCTGGAACAGCAGCAAGCGCTTTCCAGTTCTCAATTCCGCAAACTTTGCCGGCAAGATTATCTGAACTATCTTCGCGTCAGGGAATGGCAAGATATTTATACTCAGTTACGGCAAGTGGTGAAAGAGATGGGTTTGCCGATCAACAGCCAAGAAGCGGATTATCGCAGTATCCATACTGCCTTGCTGGCCGGGCTGTTATCCCATATTGGTCAGAAAGACACGGATAAACAGGAATATACCGGCGCGCGTAATGCCCGTTTTTCGGTTTTCCCCGGTTCCGGATTATTTAAAAAGCCGCCTAAATGGGGGATGGTGGCTGAATTAGTGGAAACCAGCCGCTTGTGGGGACGCATTGTCGCGCGTATAGAGCCTGAATGGATCGAACCGCTGGCTGCCCATTTAATCAAAAAGCACTATAGTGAACCGCACTGGCAGAAATCTCAGGGCGCGGTGATGGCAACAGAAAAAGTGACTTTGTATGGCTTGCCGATTGTGGCCGGGCGTCTGGTCAATTACAGCCAAATCGATCCCATGTTGTGCCGCGAACTCTTTATTCGCCATGCATTGGTTGAAGGTGATTGGCAAACCCGACATTCCTTTTTCCGTGCTAATTTGAAATTGCGTGAAGAAGTGGAAGAGCTGGAACACAAATCCCGTCGGCGGGATATTCTGGTTGATGATGAAATCTTGTTCAGTTTCTATGATCAGCGAATTGGCAAGGACGTTGTTTCAGCGCGTCATTTTGACCGCTGGTGGAAAGTAGCCGGTCAAGATCAGCCGGAATTGCTCAACTTTGAAAAGAACATGTTGATCAAGGGAGATGCCAACAAAGTCAGTGCGTTGGATTACCCGAATTACTGGTATCAAGATAATTTGAAATTCCGCTTGAGTTATCAATTTGAACCGGGAACCGATGCGGATGGTGTGACGGTACATATTCCTTTGCCCGTATTAAATCAGGTCAGGGATGAAGGATTTGACTGGCAAATTCCGGGTATTCGCCATGAATTGGTGATTGCGCTGATTAAATCACTGCCCAAACCCATCCGCCGTAATTTTGTCCCTGCACCTAACTATGCGCAGGCCTTTCTGGAGCGGGTAACACAACCTCAGGCGTCGTTACTGGACAGCCTTGAAAAAGAGCTGCGCCGGATGACGGGAGTGACAGTGTCACGTGAAGACTGGCAGTTGGAACAGGTACCTGATCACCTGAAAATGACATTCCGTGTGCTTGGTGAGAAAAATAAACCGTTGGCTGAAAGCAAAGATTTGTCAGCATTGCGACTGAAATTGAAAGGAAAAGTTCAGGAAACGCTTTCAGCCGTTGCAGATGACGGCATAGAGCAAAGTGGATTGCATATCTGGAGTTTTGGTGCATTGCCCGAATGCTACGAACAAAAACGGGGAGGTTATTCTGTTAAGGCATTTCCGGCATTGGTCGATGAAAAAGACAGTATCGGCATTAAACTGTTCGAAACCGAATTTGAACAGCAAAATGCTATGTGGGAAGGCACACGCCGGCTATTATTGCTGAATATTCCGTCACCGATTAAATACTTGCATGAGAAGTTACCCAACAAATCCAAACTGGGTCTGTATTTCAACCCCTATGGGAAAGTATTGGATTTGATTGATGATTGTATCTCCTGTGGCGTGGACAGGCTAATCGCAGAAAATGGCGGTTTAGTGTGGAATGAACAGGCATTTTCCGGCTTACAGGATAAAGTGCGTGCTGATCTGAATGATGCGGTGGTGGATATTGCCAAACAGGTGGAACAGATCCTGACCGCGGTCTTTAATCTCAACAAACGTCTGAAAGGGCGGGTAGATATCGCCTTGGCACTGGCGTTATCGGATATTAAAGAACAAATCACCGGTCTGGTCTTTAATGGATTCGTGACTTCTCATGGCTGGAAACGTCTGGCAGATGTTTTGCGCTATTTAAATGGCATTGAGCGTCGATTGGAAAAATTGGCAGTGGATCCTAACAAAGACAGGGCACATATGAGCCGGATTGAAAATATCCAGCGTCAATGGCAACAATGGTTGGCAAAATTGTCTGTTCAACAGAAACAATTGCCGGAAGTAAAAGAAGTACGTTGGATGATTGAAGAGCTTCGAATTAGCCTGTTTGCCCAGCAATTGGGGACTGCATATCCCATCTCAGATAAGCGTATTTTGCAGGCGATGGAAAATATCGCGTTGTGATCTTGCAATTGATGGGCTGTAGTCGCTTTATTACGGCCCATCAATTTGTTTTTGGATTAGAAGAGGTGTCTCACTTTTCTGTTAATTATAGTTACAACATACTTATTAGGTATCAACCCAACAAACTCAGCCAGCCAAACAACCTCCACAACAATATTGCTATGGAGGATACAAAAAAGGGCACTTTTATTGATAAGTTAATGTAACTGTCGCCGTTGCATCTGCTTTACCGGGAGTAATTCGCGTATCAGTCTGGATATAGCGGGCACTCAGTGGAATTTGAATATATCCTCCTGACTGGGTTGAACCGGATACAACTGTAGAGCGCATTGATAAGGGGCGATTTTGATATAAGATCTGTAAACCGATACCTGTTGCGGTGACGTTGTCACTGCTGTAATCCAATGCCCAAATATTGTTAGCGTTGCTTTTGGCAGGGCGCCCATCTAACAAGACTTGAACATTAAGATTTGCGTCACAATCTAATCCCAGATCGAAATTTTGGGTTCCGGCAGTACTGTTAATCCCCCGAAATTCACTTTTTCTGATATCCCCCATATTAACAAAGATCGTATTTTGTCTAAGAGAACACCCTTGGGTAACGATGTGAGTATTTTCCAAATAGAAAGTATTGACTATCGTACCATTGCCTAATCTGGCACTGGTTAATCTTAGTCTATGTGTCTCTCCGGATCCTGTGGTCGGGGCAATTTTGATCAATTGCACGGTTAAATAACCCCACGTTCTGCCACAATAGAGTTGTCCATTTCCATGAGGGTATTTTGATGTATTACAGGTGCTGGGATGTTCCACTATTCTGGGCAACCAGTCTATGCCATAACCCGGACCCCAGGTATTGATACGTATTCCCACGCCAGGCACACCGGATTCATAAATGGCATCATTATTGTAGTGTGCCCTTACAAAACCAGGTTCATCCCACCAAGCCGCTGTCGGCTTATGACAAAGAGCGATATCATCTTGCTCATACATTTGATCGAGACGAATTTCACCGATGGTGGTTCCGATAGGATGATCTCTGGGAATGACGATAGTCCCAAAAGAAACGGGGGTCATTTTGTGGAGTGCATTTTGAGCATAATTGCAATGTGCCTGAATGGCAAAGCTGCTCATTATGCCGGCAATAAACAAACTTGCCATTAATGGTTTTAAAGATGTTTTTAGGTATGTTTTTAAGAATAATTTTAAGCTGCTAGCCATAAATAATTTCCATAATATGTAAAGATATTAAATGAATATCCCATATTGTTATTCACAAATTATTACTCACAGGATGCATTCAGAATGTACAAACCCGATTCTGGTGTTTTTTCTGGAAGCTGATAATTAACATGACATTCTTGAACATCTTTATGACCCCATTTCACCCATATCCGGCCAGACTGGGGAACACCGCTGAGATAAACCTGACCATCATTACCGACAATAGTGCTATTGATTTCATCGGCTTCATTGTTTGATTCTAATGTTGCGGTTGCACCAAATGGAATGGCTTTAGTTTGATGGGAAAGTATCAGTAAGGCGCGATAGCCAATACGAGTCCGGAAATTGGCCAGCGTCAGTGAACCCTGAGTTGGAATGATAGTTTGCGTATTGATCTCAATATCAACGTTGTTACCCATTGAATACGTATCCAGCGCAATACGATTTTTCCGGTAGCTACTGACATAAGGCACAATGGCATGGCCTTGCCAGTCAGTCCTGATGCCGGTCTGGTTTTGTACTTTGACGCCTGACGCACCATTAGCGCGCACTAATACCGGTGTATCCCCTAAAGATTGGGAAAGGGTGATGCCATAAGGGTGGGCTACGATCCCGCCGGATAAACCATAAGTCAGTTGTCTGGCGTGTTTGTCGTAATTGTAACCTGCGTTGACTTGGGCATATGCTCCCTTGTATTCTGCGCCGATATTTCCGCCAACATCTCGATTGCGGCTGGTATAGCTTTGCTGAATGTTATAACTCAAATTGTTATCTTCAAGAGCTGTACCATTTAAGCTGATTTGATGGGAGGTATCACCGTTTTTACTGTCTGTCATGTTATAGCTTACCCAGCTATTTTTCAGCCAACGATCAAGGGGAATTTGAACGCCAAATGAGACAATTTGCTCATTGCGATCTGAACCAGGGAAAGCGCTGTGAGAGTAATTCAGACTATAATTAATGGCATTGTAGCTTGTGTTATAACCCGCACTAATATTTCTCTCATAACCTTTTTGCCACCAATAATCCTGTTGGAAAGCCGATAAAAAGATAGCGCCCCAATCACCAAGAGACTGGTTAATATGTAGCTGCAATTTACTGCGTTTATTGGTGATATTGTAGGTTTTTCCATTGGTTTCTGTACCTGCCTCATTCGCCTCTTTAAAATCGTAGAAATTTTGTGTCGAATAACGATAACCTGCCAGAGTAAGGGTAGTACCTGTTTGGGACAGATCCTTGGCATATTGGAAGCGATAAGATTGACCATACTGACTGGAATTCGATATTAAATGGGTCTTGGCGTAAGTGACATCAAAGGAAAGGGAACCCCAGTCAACCAGACTGTAGCCTGTACCTAACGCGATGGATTGATAATCTTTTGCGATCGTCGTTCCGCCATAAGCAGTCACACGATTGGAAATACCATAAATCATCGTACCCTGCATGAAATAGGGCTCTTTTCCCTGCGGGGAGTTAGAGCGGTATTTTCCCAACGTCAGCGAATGCCGCAGGCTATTTTCCCGTAACATCACGGGCATAGTAGAAAAAGTTTGCACAGAACGGTGTTCACTTCCATCGGCTTCTTTGACAATGACTTCGATATTTCCTGTCGACGTTGTTGGATAGAGATCATTGATAATAAAAGACCCCGGAGGAACGTAAGATTCATAAATAATGTAACCATTTTGTTTAATGGTGACTTGAGCATTGCTTTGGGCAATTCCTCTAATGGTTGGCGCAAACCCTTTTAAACTATCGGGCAACATATTGTCATCAGAAGACAACTGAATCCCACGAAACTGAAAACCATCAAAGATAAGAGATGAGGTATAATTGTCTCCAAATATAAGCTGACTTTTCAGTGCATGAATATCTCGCTGAAGATATGTATTGATATTTTGCCATTTTTTATTCTGGCTGCTGTAAGTAGAATAGTTCCGCAAACGCCATGCTTGCCAATTGGCACCGGTTCTGAGACTGAGAAAATGGTTGTTTGTTGATCCGGGTTGATTATCCTGCCAACTCATGGAACCACTGTAGCTATAATTGACCAACAGAGAGGTTAATCCCTGATCCCACAAATGAGAGGGCACATAATCTCTTGCCTGATTATTCAACGCGGCTTGGGGCACGCTAATATCCAACCGCTGTTGTTTGAAATCAAACGATGTTGATGCAGATGGAATATGTTGACCGAGATCAGAAATTTCTGTTTCTTGCGGTAAATCAAGTAATGTAGGAAATGCCTCAATATTGACACCCATCTCCTTGAGTTGAGATATTTTAAGTTTGGGTGATAGTTTATTATTGACGATAACAAAATCGATATTACCGGTATCTGCTTTTTCCCGATTCAGATAAATATCTACCCAATAACGGCCGGGAGGCTGTTGATCATCTTGAGTAAAGATCGACAAATCAATATCTTCAAAACCTGAATAAGTTTCCAACGCATTAATGTTGAAATACTCTTCAGCGTGAGCTTTATGGTTATACGCCCAAAAGGGAATGCTTAACAACACATAAAGAGATGCCTGACTATATAGGCAGCGCCGGCCTGGTTTGAAAAATAACGCCCAATTATCAGAAAGATTTTTTTGAAGATAATGACGATAGTGATTCATAATAATTTTCTAATTTTGATATACCCTCTATCTTTCAGGTTGTATCTTGAAATCTGTTGGGTATATAGGTTGTATTATTTCTTATTACAATAAAATTTAATTACAACTGACATTTTTCCTCTGGTGTTACACCACCAAAATCATTAATGGTTTTCCAAGTTACCTGATTGATGTTTTTGATAGGAACATCCCAACTTATTTGGCCAAAAGGCACAATCATTCCTGCGGGTTTAATTTCATGACTTTTTAGATTATTGCCAACGGTTAATGTAGAAAAAGAGACATAGTAAGGCGTTGGATTTTCTACAATCAGTTTGTGTTCATAAGCCTTAAATTTCAGTGTCTTATAAGCAATGCCAGCATTGTCAATCAGACTGGCAGGGCGATAGAACAACTTAAACCGGGATTTTACCGTGATCTGTAATTGGTTCTGTGCTGATTTGGCTGTAGCCGGAATAGACTTAATATTGAGCCAGAACAAAGATTCTTTGTCTTCAGGTAAATTGTTTTCAGGTAAAGCATTTCCGGTGTTAACAATACGTAAAATATTCTCATCCCCGGCTTTTAATTTAAAAAGTGGGGGAGTGATAATAAAAGGCGCTTTAGTTTTTCCATCCTCACTTTCGACCCATGATTGGATCAGGTAAGAAATATCCGTTTCTGGATTGTTAATAGAAATAGAGGCTTCTTTTTGATCGCTGATATAGATAACACGTGTGCCGCCAATAACAACACCGGCAAAAGAGAGACTGGTACTGAAAATGTAGACTAAAATAAAAGTCAAAATGCGAAAATATTTCAAGGTGGTTGCTCCAAACAATACTATTTAAACCCAAGTCATATTGTCCTGAATTATATTGTCTTGGCTTCCTTGCCATCATTTCCATTAGTTATAGGTATTAATTATAGGTGATAGTAAAGTTAGCGACCGCATCACCTGAACCTGGCACAACCTTGTTAGATGTCGCGATATATTTGGCGATGAAATCCAGAGTATTAACTTTCTGACCTGCTACCAGTTTTTGCGATTGTGAGTTTTCAGCGATATTAATCGCTGTGCTACTGTCATCTTCATAAAGAGCGAGCGCAACACCTTGAGCTGCATTTCCTTTACTGTTGGTTAACGCTAAAAACCGGCTATTGGTTTTGTCTGTTTGACCATCAAATTTAACCTGAGCCTGGTTGTACTCTGTTGGGCAATCAGTCAAGTTAATACTAAAACGAGTCGCGGCAGAGGTGCTATTCGCTCCGTTAAATGAACTTGAGCTGATAGTACCCATATTGACGGTTTGATTAGCGGAATTTGAATCGACTTTACACGCAGTCGCCGTGATCTTTCCCGTAAATTTGACTTGTCCATCGGCAGCGTGCGCAGTGGACATGAGTACAGATGAAATAAATAAGGATGAAATAATTAACTTGGTTTTCATTTTCTAAAATATCCCATCTCTGACGAACTGATTCGACAGAGAAACAGATTATCGAGTTAGTGTTAATGTTTAATGCTGTGTATAACTACAGCAGTGAATGATTTAGGATTGCGTCTGAAAAATAACAAAGACACAACAGTTCATATTTCCTTATCAACGATAAGGTAAGAATATAGTAGCGAGTCTTTAACAAAGATCAAAATAATAACTTGACTAATCTCATAATTCGGAGTTTTGAGCTATTAAGGAAAATTTAATAGAATTGTTATTCATAACATAGATTTTTTTCTGAACTCCAATGAACTTTTATTCTGTTTTATAAGATTAATTATTAATTGAGGATATCCTGTAAAAATAAACATGTTGAAAAACACATAGATATTTTAACGCTATCTTTTCTTGTTGATTCTTTGCTCAAAGATTAATTAATTGTAATAAATATATTTCATTTAATTTTTATGTCTAATATTGCAATTATGTAAGATTCTATATCTAGACTTAAGCTAAATAATGATAGGTTTTATCTACTTAAAGTTAACTTATTATTAATAATATCTTATCGATAAGCGCCTGTTTAAAGATCAGTTTCTATATGTTTGAAAAATATATCGAGACAAAAGCAGAATTAATACTTATGAGTTGATCGTTAAACGTTCTTTTTCTTCTTATTTAGTTACAACATACTTATACCTGCCAACAAAAAACAACAAAGCAAAAATAAACTCCCAAACACAAAAAAGCTCAGTAAAAAAACCAAATAGCTCAAAAAATAATATCAATGGTTAAAATTTAAATAAAAAAATAAGAGGGGA
>NZ_JAQRFJ010000090.1:0-8750 GCF_028599065.1 Xenorhabdus sp. PR6a
TATAGCTGCACATTTTAAGGCGGCTATTACATCTTCATGTATGATACAAGGATTGTTACCGAATCGTATAAATCGATTCACACCTGGAATATCGGTGATCTTAGTTGTGTGGATTTCTTTAGGATCGAAACTGAGAAACAAGTAACCCGGAAACAAGGGCTTTTGTGTAATACGTTGCCCGTTACAGTCTTTACGGCGTGATATACGGGTTTCTACGGGGTAATAAGTTTCTATACCAAAGGATTCTATACGAGCAATAACTCGTTGAAAATTATGTATTTGACTATGTAATAGATACCAGGATTTCATAGCTGACATCTCCTTTTGGGAACCCCCACCCATTACTTTGCCGTAGAAGCAATGTTGGATAGAGGGTGGATTGTAGTGCTTCAATAGTATTAAGAGGGAAAACTATGCTAGTCTTTAGCACCAAAGAGCCTATAGGGCAAAATATTAACATATGAATTTTAAAGAATGCAATAAAATTGCATTTGGTGCAATAAAATAATGCCTGCATTTTTGATTTTTTCCTTTAAAATCAGTCTGTAGCACAACACATAACAGGCGAAAATAATGCTAGATACTATTGGTAAGCGTTTGAAATGTTGCAGGGCGGCAACTGGAACAACGACACATGATGTAGTTGATTATATCCATTCTAAAGGAGAGGATATTTCGTACGCTACATATACACGTTGGGAATCAGGAAGCTCATTTCCTGCAAGAAAAACCCATGTGATAGAGCATATATCCGACTTTTTTAAGGAAAATGGGCTTCAGGTGGAATCGCAATGGATTTTGACAGGTGAAGGTTTTCCTCCGCAATTTGCAGAATATACCAAGTTGGATGAAGATACCTTATTTATTCTGGCAAGCAGAACATTACCTGACGTTGAATTGGTTCAGGTTGGAGGTCAATATGGGGAGCCATACGTCCATTTCGGAGAGTTTTGTATCATTTCTAATGAGAATAGTATTGAATCTAACAATAATAAGTTATGTTATGTGAGATACAACGAAAAAGTAAAAATTGGGGTGGTGACGATTATGGACGAAAAGCAGATAATCATACCTGGTAAGGTTGATATGATATTGAGTAAATCTAATATCATAGAATGTAGGAGGGTGAAGTGGATCCAAAAAAAATAAAAATAGACTTTCATTATTATAGTAACGAGGTTATTAAATTTCTTAATAACTTTGAACGCATTACATATGTGTCAACTTTATTGGTTGAAAATAACAAAGTATCAGCTCATCAGAGTAACGGATATGCTGGCTGGGATCAAAAATTCTATTACGATGGGAAATATAAAGACAGTTTATTAATAAAAATTGGTCTTGAGCTTACAAAAATTAAAGGAGGGGGATGTAAGCACGGTTATATGGGATGATGTTTTAAAGAATGATGTAAATAACTTTATAGATAAAGAAAGAAGGAGGAATAATATATTTCATGGTGTCAGCTTTATTTATGGGCTGACTGATAATATGAGTATGGCTATAAATATATGTACGGGAGAAGAGACTTCTAAAAAAAATTTCGAAAGCTTAATTCTTCCTATGCGGTTTGCCCTGTTAAATTATTTTAAGGATCTGTAATGTTTTCTAAAGAGTATTTGGTTGATGAAAAACATCTTGATTTTCAGGGTGTTGTTGATGGACTTTATTATCCGTTCTATTTGGAATGGGCGCGACATGCTTTTATGAAAGAAGCGTTAGGCTTGGATTTGGAAAATGAATTTGAGGCTGGACGCATGCATATCATTCTTGAATATAGCTTGCGCTTTAGAAAAAGCCTTCAAAAAGGAAATAAAATGGAAGTGACTTGCAAGGTTGCCAAGAACGAAAAACGTAGTCGGATTAATTTCGAGCAACAAATTCTGGTCAATGGTATCGTGTACGCTGATGCAACATTTGTGGCCACCTGCTTAGTGAATGGGCGTCCAATGGTGCCTGACATTGTCATGAACGCAATTGCTGATTGATTATATTCAAACGAAAAACTGTATAACTGCAAAGGTGCAGTATTTACAGCCAATATGTGATCAGCAGTAATAAAGAGTAACAGCCAATGCAGCAAAATAAAGCGTAATTGCTGAAAGTTACTCTTTCAGAAACCATGATTAAATTGGCCTCTCATTGCTAAAGAGGCCAATCAAAATTATAACCCTGGCGCCTTCCACAATGAGGTCGTCAGGCCATCATCCACCAGATGCAGTTGATCGGCATACACAGCTTGCCAATCTTTTTTCGCTTTCTGGTAAACCTCACGATGGCTCAAGTTCGGTTGGTATTCCCGTTCCCAACGAACCAGTTTTTCTCCTGTTGCCGGCAGTGAATCGTATAACTCAACACCCACACCTGCCGCAATTGCACAACCCAGTGCCGTTGCTTCTTTGACCACCGGCACCCGAACGGGCAGACCAGTAACGTCAGACAAAATTTGGCTCCAGAGCTTGCCTTTTGAGCCGCCGCCTGCGAAGACCAGTGAGTCAGGTTGGACACCAGAGAATGTGGAAACCATGTCGAGGTTACAGGCGGAAACGATAGCGGCGTTTTCTTCCAGCGCCCGAAATAGCGTCGCCTTATTGCACTTTTCCGGATCAATCGACAGGTTGAGGAAAGAGGGGGCAGCGTGATACCACGATTTAAAGCGCATCACATCGGAGAAAATCGGCATGACACCATGCGCACCGGCAGGAACCCGCGCCGCCATATCTTCCAGCAGATTATAGGCATCAACGCCCAGCCGTTCCGCCAGCAGTTTTTCTTCTGCGCAAAAAGCATCACGGAACCAGCGCATGGTGAGACCAGTAAAGAAGCTGATGGATTCTGCCTGTGCCATGCCGGGGATAACATGCGGATTGATGCGGATGTTCATATTTGGATCGGTGATCGGTTCAGGCAGGTTGACGACTTGCTGCCAGAATGTTCCACCGAGTACGGCGGTTTGGGCGGGTTTGACGACACCAATGCCAAGGCAGCCGAGTTGAACGTCTCCGCCGCCCATAATCACCGGCGTGCCGCTGCTCAGACCACATTCTGCCGCGGCTTTTTCCGTAACATAGCCGAGCAAAGTTCCTGTCTCTTTGACAGGAGAGAGGATATCAGAACGTAATCCGGCCATTTCCAGCAGGCTTGGACGCCAGTCACGGTTGACTAAATCCAGCATGCCGGTTGTGCCCGCGTTAGAGGGATCAACGGCTAGTTCGCCACTGAGCCGATAAGCCAGCCAATCACTGATCATGGTCAAGGTACTGGCTTGCCGGTAAATATCAGGACGGTGATGCGCCAACCAAAGCAGGCGTGGCATAGCGCCCAATGCTAATGTTTGGCCGGAGTAGCGATAAACATCATACTCAAAAGTATTGTTGTAAAGCTCCTTTAGCTCGCTGACTTCATGGCTGGAGCGAGCATCCACATTGGCACATGCCCAGATGGGATCGCCACCGCGATTATAAAGGACAATGCCTTCTCGCATTGAACAGGCGGCAACGCTCTGAATCGCATTAGCAGGCAATTCTGCCTTTTGCAGTGCCTGCCGGATACATTGGCAGGCCAGTTGCCAGTTGTTTTGCAGATCAAATTCCATTGAACCCGCAACATTCGGTACAGGTTGGTGTATCCACTCCGCTTGCCCGACGGAAACCTGATTCCCTTCGAGATCAAATATCACGGCACGGATACTGCCGGTTCCTGCATCAAGCGCCATCAGATACTTCCTTGATGGTTGGGCATGAGCGCGTTGATTCATGATGCTATCCTCGTCTGTTGTTATCTTCTTTTTATTCGATATGGCACAGGGACGGATAGACATTATTAGTCGATCAAATCAGCATAGCTCTCGCGGTCTGTTCTTCTGTCACCAGTGAACTGATATAGCCTCCTTTGAGTGCGGCAACGATAGCGTCGGCTTTTTCGATCCCCCCCGCCACACCAATCACGTTCGGGATGGTTTTCAGTTCTGACAGGGAGATACCGATCAATTCCTGATGAATATCAATATCGCTAACCAGTTCACCTTCCGTATTGAAGAAATAACCAAGAATGTCTCCAACAGCGCCTTTGCGACCCAACATCAATTGTTCACCATCGCTAATATAGCCGGAACGCATGATCGTTGCGTTTTGCTGCTGTTTGATAGCGCCAATCCCGACGATAGCGATATCGGCTGCACAGGCTGCCAAAATCACATCCCGTACACTCCGTTCTTCGCGGAATGTTGCCGCGACCTGATGACTAGAAGCACGCAAAGGGGCAGGAATGATACTGACCGGACAGGCAGCATCAAGTTGACCAATACCAGTCATATAAGGGCCGACCCCTCCCGACAGCGTCACCAAACGAATTTGTTGGGATGAGATAAAGCCGCTTAGATGCTGCAAAGTGCACATGGGCGTTTCACCAAACCCAATCGCCAATAGCTGGTGAGGCTCAATCAGCGCCATTAACAGATGAGCGGTTCCGATACCAAGGCGCGCATTCAGATTGATGCCGTCCAGAGTAGGTAATACACGAACCTGTTTGAGATTAAAGCGTTTTTGCAAGGTATTTTCTAACGCCAGACACCCTTCATAGCGTGAATTGATCTGTACGCGGATCACGCCAGACTGCCGCCCTTTCTCTAACAGACGGGAGACCTTGAGGCGACTGAGGCCGAGCAATTCACCGATGTCCCCTTGTGTCAGACCATCGTGATAGTAAAACCAGGCAATACGGGCCATCAGTTCTTCTTCACTCATGCTGTTTCCTGGATAGTTGTGACTTGGATAGTCAATTTCCTCGGATAATACGCTTTTCTCTGCCACTGATTGTTTCTTGCTCAATTTGATCGACATCTATAACTTCTTTATCCACGAGGAAAGAATAAGCATAGAAATCTCTAATGTACTAGAGACTTATCGCAAAATTTGAACATATTTTAATGTGGCTCTAACTTTTTCACAAAATGTGATCTAATTATTGAAAAAAACTTAAGTTTTGCATTAGAGTTTTGAACAAATGTTTTTAAAATAAATAAATGTTCATTTTCGCATCAGTGTCAGAAACGCAAACCCAAAATACCATGAGGTACGTGATGTCACAGAGCAATAGCGCGACTCATACCCATAATTCGTCTTGTCTTAACCCTACTGGCGATACTCCGCTGTTAGTTGCCCGTGGGATCAGTAAGCAGTTTTCTGGTTTGATGGTGTTAAAGCAGATTGATTTCACGTTGATGTCAGGGCAGGTTCATGCCTTATTGGGTGGAAATGGTGCCGGTAAATCGACTTTGGTGAAGATTATCGCGGGTATTGAACAGCCGGATGCCGGAACTTTGATTGTGGATGGTGTGGCTGTCAGCCATCTGACTCCAGCGAAAGCCCATCAGCTAGGCATTTATCTGGTTCCACAAGAACCCTTACTATTTCCCAACCTTTCTGTTCAGGAAAATATCTTGTTTCGCCTGCCAAAACATCAAGCCAATACAAGTCGAATGCGGGAGTTACTGATCCAGCTCGATTGCCAAATTGACTTGAAGGCACCTGCGGGCAGCTTGAATGTCGCGGATCAGCAGTTGGTGGAGATTATGCGTGGTCTGATGCGTCATTCCCGTATTTTGATTTTGGATGAACCGACCGCCTCGTTGACACCTGCGGAAACCGAACGTTTGTTTGCGCGAATACGGGAATTACAGCAGCAGCAAGTGGGAATTATCTTTATTTCTCATAAGTTGCCTGAAATTCGTGAGATTGCAAATTATGTCAGTGTGATGCGGGATGGAGGGATCGCTCTCAGCGGTGAGATTGAGCATTTTACAACGGAAGCGATTGTTCAGGCGATTACACCTACGGCAAGATTAGCTGTATTGGCGAGTAATCAGAAATTGGACTTGGAAGCCAACGGGAATGTATCGGATAACACATCAAAGATACCCATTTTGGAAGTGACTTCCCTCTATGGGGAAGGATTCCGCGATATTACCCTGACGCTACAGGCGGGAGAAATTGTCGGTTTGTCTGGTGTTGTTGGAGCGGGTCGCACAGAACTGGCAGAAACGTTATATGGATTGCGCCCGATTGCAAGTGGCGAAATTCGTTTTCAGCAGCAAGTCATCAATAAACTCGATACAGCAGAACGATTGCAGCGTGGATTGGTTTATCTGCCTGAAGATCGGCAGGCTTCGGGTTTGTTCCTTGATGCGCTTTTGAGTTGGAATGTTCGTTCGCTCACGCACAGCCGGAGCACTTTCTGGACGCGCTCCACCTACGATGCCGGAGTATTGGAGCAATATCGTCGAGCGCTCAATATTCAATTCCACAATGTACACCAGTCTGCGCGCACTCTGTCTGGCGGTAATCAGCAGAAGATTCTGATTGCTAAGTGTCTGGAAGCCAAGCCTACAGTGCTGATCATTGATGAACCAACGCGCGGTGTTGATGTCGGGGCGCGCAATGATATCTATCAGCTTATTCAGAGCATCGCCCGCCAGCAGGTGGCCATTCTCCTGATCTCTTCTGATCTTGATGAAATTATTCAGTTGGCCGATCGTGTGCTGGTTATGCACCACGGTGAGCTTTGTGGGCAACTTGATAAAGACAATATGAGTGTGGACGAGATTATGCACCTTTCTTTTGGGGAACGTCACATTGAAAATCATTCAGAATAACCGGGAAGCTACAGCAGTCATCGCTATTTTGGGGTTATTTGTTTTGCTGGTGAGCCTCGATCGTCATGCTTTCAGTTTCCAAACTGTCACGATGATCTTCGGTAATGCCCAAATCCTGATTTTATTAGCGATGGGAGCCACATTGGTCATGTTGACGCGCAATATTGATGTGTCCGTCGGTTCAATCACCGGATTATGTGCGGTGGTGTTGGGAATGATGCTTAATACAGGGGTTCCGCTGGCAGTTGCCTGTTTAATCACGTTGCTGATGGGCATGGTGGCAGGGTTGATTAACGGTGTACTGGTGGCAGGGTTGAAAATTCCGGCCATTGTTGCCACGTTGGGCACGCTCGGTTTATATCGTGGGTTAATGCTGTTATTGACAGGCGGTAAATGGATCGAAGGGTTACCCGCTGAGGTTAAAGACCTCGCCAGACCTATGCTATTGGGTATTTCACCGATCGGTTGGCTACTGATGTTATTGATTCTGTCAATGGCGTGGATGTTAAAGAAAACGGAATTTGGCCGTGGGTTTTATGCGACGGGTGATAACCTGCAAGGCGCCCGTCAGCTTGGTGCACCCGTTAATAGCATTCGTATTACGGCATTTACTGTAAATGGGGTGATGGCAGCCTTGGCCGGCATTGTGTTTGTGGCACAGATTGGCTTTATTCCGAACCAAACGGGGAATGGGCTGGAGATGAAAGCCATCGCGGCCTGTGTCTTAGGCGGCGTTAGTCTGCTGGGAGGAATGGGAACCGTTATCGGCGCGATTTTCGGCGCCTATTTTCTGACGCAAATCGATAGTGTGCTGGTACTACTCAAATTATCGGCTTGGTGGAACGATTTTATTGCCGGCCTTGTCCTGTTAGCGGTGTTAGTGCTGGATGGGCGCTTGCGCAGTGCCGTTGGGAAGAATTTACACCAGCAACGTTATGCCCGCTTCCTTGAACCAATAAACAAACACATTGCAAGAGACGGGAGGCCATAATGAATACATTACAGCACTATGGGCAACGTTATGGCTGGGAAACCGCGCTTTTGGTGTTGTTAGTGGTGGAAATTTTTCTGTTTGGCATGGTTAATCCGAAGATGTTGGATATTAACGTGCTGTTGTTCAGTACCAGCGACTTTATTTGCATTGGTATTATCGCGTTGCCGTTAACGATGGTGATTGTCAGCGGTGGTATTGATATCTCTTTTGGTTCGATTATCGGTTTATGTGCTATTGCATTGGGCGTTATGTATCAAGCGGGTTTACCGATGATGGTGGCAATTCCCTTTACGGTGCTCATCGGGGGATTGTGTGGCCTGATTAACGCAGCCCTGATTTTCTATACGGGCGTGAATCCGTTAGTGATCACGCTCGGCACGATGTATCTGTTTGGGGGTAGTGCCTTACTGTTGTCGGGGTTATCCGGCGCGACGGGATATGAAGGCATCGGTGGCTTTCCTGATTCATTTACGGATTTTGCTAATCTGACACTATTAGACCTGCCTGTGCCTTTGGTTATCTTCATGCTTTTCACGTTGGCATTCTGGTTATTTATGCACCGTACCCACCGTGGCCGCAATATCTTTCTTATCGGGCAGAACAACCGTGTTGCCCGTTATGGAGCGATCCCCGTAAATCGAACGTTGTGCTTGTTATATGCCTTAACAGGACTGGCTTCGGCTGTCGCGGCGATTATTTTGGTTTCCTATTTTGGCTCGGCGCGTTCTGATTTAGGTAGTTCTTTTCTGATGCCCGCCATTACGGCTGTGGTGCTGGGTGGTGCCAATATTTACGGTGGATCGGGTTCAATTATGGGTACGGCACTGGCTGTTTTGCTGGTGGGTTATTTGCAGCAAGGGTTGCAGATGGTGGGAATTCCTAACCAGATATCCAGTGCGTTATCTGGTGCCTTGCTGATTGCTGCGGTAATAGGCCGGTCTGCTTTGCTGCATCGTCATCAAATCAGTGATTGGTGGCAACGTCGAAGGGCTTCTGTTTCACAACGACATATTTCTGAAACATAAAAGACGATCTTGAAATATACCCTATAAATTTCAAGTTGCCGCTCGCAAGACGAAAGCAGCTGATTATCTCCCCGCGGTG
>NZ_JAQRFJ010000091.1:0-8309 GCF_028599065.1 Xenorhabdus sp. PR6a
TATCTTTGGGTAGCCGAGTTTTCATATGGTTACTGTGGCTCTGAACAACAAAAACCTCGACACTACCGAGCGCAGGCATTGATCCAAGCCCAAAGCCAGCATCAAGCATTAGTGCAATTATCTGAGCATATGTTGCATTCATTGCGGGCAGATGAAGGTCAGTACGAAAAAATTTTGCCCTTTCTGCAATATCTGGATACCAGCGCTCACCTTGAAAAACACCTGATCCTGAATCTTAAGAACGTCAGTGAGCAACAACCCATCATTGTGCTAAATCCACAGGATATCAGCGAGCCGCTGCCAATCGATACCGGTGATTTGGAAATCACCCAATATCCTTGTCCCCCCTTTACGGGTGAGAATCCCTTTAATCGATACTGGATTAGCGATACTTTACATTCCCTGCTTTATCAGCAAAACCAAAATGCCACGAAATATTCCCATTGCTATCTGGTCATTGATGCAGGGGTTTACCATAAACATGCTGGCCATTTTATCGTTCCTTCATTGATGGCCTCTGGATTGCCTTATCGTTGCCTGTTTAAGGGGTCAACCCAAATTGCCCTCGAAGATGCAGCCCCTTATCTGATCGAACTGACCGGCCACGAGGATAAAGCATTTCTGCGGCAGATATTCATCACCCACTACACGCCGGATATTGGGATTTTCATCCATACTGACAGCCAGTTTGATGAGCTGTATAACCACCTGCGCAAATTTCCCTACTTGCAACAAGAGCACAGTCAGCAATGGGTATTTTTCCGCTTCTATTACTCACTGACCTTGGATTTAACCCTAAAAAGCCTGTCCCGTGGCGCTCTTGCTTCCTTTATGCGGCATATTGGTGCCATTTACGGTTTCAATCATGAAAATTGCCTGATGAAAGCGACCGTAACAGCAAATATCAGGGAAGCCAAACTTGAGACTGTCACGATCAATGACAGGATGAACCTCAATTTTGAACGGTATATGCAGCAAAAGTACTTCCACAAGGTTAAGGCGTTTATCAAAGAACATGTTCAGCAACAGTGTCAGGTTCCAGAAGATCAACGGTTACCCTTTATCACCAGACAGGCCAATTACGCCTACCTGAACGGATTCACCCTTGAGCTGACGGGGCTTTACTGTATTGTGGCGCGCTCTGTGACCGCCAAAAATGAAGCCCTCTGGAACCACACGTTAGACGCTGTTTTGTCTGAGCCTTCCAATCAAGAAGCCAAAGCCTACAAACTTCTCAAGGAATGCCTTACCCCTACAACATGGAGCCAGTCATGACATCTTCAATAACCGACATTAGCGAAAGTGCGAATAAATCCGTATCCAGACTTGATATGGGGAGCACGAAGTACCCGTGCGATGGGAATATCAAACCTCTCTATCCTGTCCGCTATGCCTATGTGAATTTCTTTGGGGCAGAGCTGGAGAACCCAGAAGCACCACCCGATATTCACACGCTGATGTCTGCAACCACGCTGAAAGAGAGCAAAGGCTATGCTGCCCGTCTGCTGCGCCCAGGTTGGATTTACATTCGAGAAGAAGACAGTATGGAGCATAGACCCAGTAAAACGGCCTATTTTCATATCTTTAAATACGAACAAAACGGCGAGCAGCAAACTGAGAACTTTAGAAAATTCATCTACCGGAACAAAAAAGATGCACGTGATGGCGTAATACCGGAACCAGGTTTAAATGGAGAGGGATATCCTTTTTTATTTGTCGCGAAAGATGTCTCGAATATCAGTATTGCCTATAGTGAACATCTGTGGCATCCCAATGTCATCGCCCGTATCAATGGGGATTTGGAACTGCGTAAAAAAACCATGCAGTTCATTAATCTCGATGATGATAATCAATCCCATGCCATTGAAGCCAATGAGACTCACTTTACCAAACTGATTCAGGACTACAAAATCCGCAAAGAACAGTTTGCCGCCGCCAAAGCCAAAATTGATGCCAATAATTTCGGTGATATGGATTTAACCACCATCAGGATCGATGAACTGACTACGCAGTTATCCTATGAAATAGATGCGGATAAAATCGCTCGTGCGATCCGCAATAAGCTCTGTTATCAGGAAAAATCACGGATTGTGATCCTGCATGATCCCGTTGGGCGGCAAAAAGAAATTTTGGAAGCCCATCATATTTTGACTGCATGGCAACAATATAATGTGGAACTCAACCTTTACCCGTTAACGATTGGTTTATACATCGAAAGCCTTATTGAAGCGCATCGTAACAAACCGGTAGAGAAACGTTCTATCGGGAATGTCCTGAATCGTAGTGCAATAAAAAAACATTGGAGACCAATAAAAAACCAGCATCGAGAGTTTGAAAAACGACAAGATAACTTTATTAGTTTATTCAAAGCGTTTGCCAGTGCTTCTGAGGTTACCGGGCAAATCGGCAGCCTTGATAACTACCTGAAATATTTTTTCTCTGTCCATCAACATGAAAAAAAAGATATTTTAGAAGAAAATGATATTCAGGACATTCACTCTTTTGTGGATCTGATTTTCGATATTTTTCATGATCTCCAAATGTCCATACCCGCAGAAAAAATGCTGGAAGAGTTGATTTCACTGGCAGCCGATAACCCCAGTGCGGCACTCAACAATCTCCTTGATAAAGTAGCCACTTCTTCCGACAACTTATATGATCCCAATCAACAAGCAGATTCAAAAAGAAGCGCTGCAATTACGACTGCCGTTAATAACGCTTCTCCCGAATACAGTTCTAATGCTTGGGAAATTGCCGCAACAGGGATGGTAAAGATCCTGACTCATGGTGAAAGCGGAGATATTGCCCGCAAACTTTATCATGATACAAAGGACTTTATTAATAACCCTGACAAATCTGTTCAACGGTCTAAAAAGTGGCTGAATGAGAAATCCCTGAAAACCTTGCGAGCCGCTAAATATGTATCAGAAAAATTTTTTGCGATATTCGGTAGAGTTTTCGGTAAAGCCGTTGCACTAATGGAAACAGGAACCATCAAGATAAAAGGTCCCTTGACTCATTTAAGTGAGGCAGCTATTCGTTTAATCACCAACAAAATTGTCCCCGTTTTATTAAAACCTTTTGGCATTGCTATTGATTACCGGATGGGGCTTCATATAACCCTTAAAGAATTCGGGGAAATTCATAAACGATTAGTAAAAATCGCCGGAAAAAAACATTATCCTGGTAATAAGGGGCCGAAGATGCCTCGATATAATGAACCCTTCAGAAAACTGCGTGTATCAGAATCCCTTTTCTATCAAAAGCGACAGGAAATTATCCAGCCTGGAAAAGCAGAACAGGCATTCGAAAACGCCGTTAAAAAAGCGGGTAATACCGCGATAAAAGCCGGGATAAACACCGGGCAAGTCGTATCAGAACAAGTAAAAACAGCCGCCACTCAAGCCAATATTGGTATCAAACTTGCCAGCATAACGGTCAAAGAGGGTTTTAATACTTCCTTCGATTTTTTCAAAGTCGGTACACACAACACGGCAATATTACTCCAGAAAACCGCACCGGGTCTTAGCTTATTTCTTAATGTCAAAACGGCAACCTCTGTCGTTATCCAGTCCCAATTTAGCCAAAATAACCCGTTGGATCAGGATGAACTCAGCAGATCTTATGACGTTGTTAAATTTACAACAGCGCTTATTTCATTGACGGCTGACTTATTATAACCTCAGCTTCGTTTAAGAATAGCAATATCATTATTCCGTAAAGTCAAACTCGGTTTTTTAGGTTGGAATGTATACGCAATGAGGCCTGCGGCGATTTCCAGTAGAAAACCGAGTTGACTGCGATGTCTTGAATGCTCGATCTGAGAAATATTTTTGAGCTGATCAATGACCGTTTCTATCAAAAATCGCCTTCTTAACATTAGCCTATCCCAGAGCGATAACGCTTTGGCTTTCATATTGCGACGAACATTCGTGATTAACGTAACGCCTTCAGCTTCCAATTCATCGCATAAAGCCTGTGATAAATACCCTTTATCGCCATATAAACATCCCGTTAGCCCTTTTGCCAAGGCTTTGACAGGGTGACGATCATCTTGGTTTCCAGCAGTTAATTTCACAGCCAAAAGTTCCCCGCAATCATTGATAACCAGATGAAGTTTAAAGCCATAAAACCAGCCTGTACTGGTTTTGCCTCGTTGCGCCATGCCTTCAAATACCCGATGACGGGGAATACGTAGGTTATGACAAACGGCAATTTTGGTGGAATCAATAAAAGCAATTCCTTGGGTTGTCGCCTTACGTGACGACAGAAAAGCGCATAAAGGGATCAGTGCCCTTTTCTTCAGGGTGAGCATGCGGGTATAGCTGACTAATCCGGGAAAATCGGTGGTAAAATATTGTTTTACATGTTCAATATAAAACGTTTTGAAATCGCGATAATGGCTCATATGGAATAAAATGAGGATCATCATGACTTCGCTGAGAGAAAGGGACGCTTCGCGATCCCGTTTACGTAATCCATTTTCAATGAGCTGTTGATGCCAGAGGGGGATAAATTTTTGGCAAAAGTCATCGACGCAGCAGTAAAGTTCTTCTAAATTAGACATGCCTGAGGGTCTCCACGATTTTGTTTTCTTTAGCAAAAAACTTTGATCGTGCCTCAGGCACTTTAGTTCCCTTCTTAAGCGAAGCTCAGGTTTTGAATAGCATTGACGATAAACAATGTACCATGCGTAATGCCCAGCGGCTTGCACGAACGATTGTGTTTTTTCCCCTCCTTATTGGTATATTAATAACTTTTCATTACTGCATTAATAGTCTTATAGAATTAAAATCAAAAAGTGAAGTTAATATATTACGCACAGTCAATAATGTTCGTGAAAAATACGGAGAAGACTTTTACCTCCGCAAAGATCTTCCTGATATTACAGAAGGCTCTCGTTTTATTGGTAATGATAAAACTATCTCTTTCTGGAAATATCTTTATTATCGCTATAACTATTTCCATGCCAGTACCAAATTTTTAATTACCGACTTTCTACAGTTCAGCTCATTACTGGTTTTCTCTCTCTATCTGATACACCGATGCTTTTTCTGGAAATTGCAAGCGCCAATATTTATTGACCGACAGCGCCAACTGTTTTTTAGCTGGTACAAAGGCAAAGTTTATGCAGCGCGTTATTCACAAGTGGGTGTCTCCAATCAGACCGACCCGATGAAAATCGTCCATTTAATGGGGCTGGCAATGTATACATTGGATGATAATAACGCACTGGCTCGTCGCGCTTTCCAGATGTGCCTCTCTTATGGCTCCTTATGGGGATTTAATACCAGACTACGGCAAGACGAAGCCCACGCCTTTATCGTCAAATATTTATTACAAGGAAAGGATGCAGTTGCCGCCACTGATTATAAGCGTTTCCCTGCTTTGTTCTTGTTCAAAGATAAAAAACCGGCTGATTTTGATGAGCAACTTGAACGTATTTTGGCGGAATTGGATAAGCGGGATGGTGAAAAAATAAATACAGTAAGTAAATCGGCAACTGCATAAATTGATTCAAAAAGTTGGTGATCTCCAAATATGCTATCTCAGCAGTTCCATCTACCGATCGGAAGATAGAATTGCTGAAAAATGCCGTTTGAAAAAGAAACACCGACTTACACTATGGTTTTATTTACACAAGGCGCTGAAGTTCAGCCCGATTCTGTTCCGTGAGGGATAATTTAACCGGCACAGATTTTGAGGTTGGCGTGCCTGTACCATCACCAAAACTTTCCATTGGGACTAATGGGTTGGTTTCTGGATAGTAAGCAGCAAGGTTGCCGCGGGGAATGGTGTAAGGCACTAACTTGAAGCCGGAAACTTTACGCTTAATACCGTCATTCCATATTGTTTCGATATCGACCCGATCGCCGGCTTGATATCCCAGTTGAGCGATATCTTCCGGATTCATGAACAACACATCCCGCTGACCATAAACCCCACGATAACGATCATCCAGCCCATAAATCGTGGTGTTGTATTGATCATGTGAACGTAAGGTCTGCAACGTAAAAGGAACGTCAGTACCGTCAATTTGTGGGAACAGGGTTTTCGGTAGCGGTGCAGAGCTGAATTGTGCTTTTTTGCTCGGTGTCGCAAAACGTAATTCGGCCGCTGCATTACCAAGATAGAAACCGCCGGGTTGCTCACACTTGTGATTAAAGTCAGCAAACCCTGGAATGGTTGCCGCAATATGATCACGAATTTTATTGTAATCGCCCGCTAATTCCAGCCAGTTAATCGTCGCGGTATTACCTACTGTCGCATTAGCAATGCCTGCCACAATCGCCGTCTCAGAACGTTGGGTATCACATAACGGTTTATTCACGCCCTCTGAAGCATGAACCATGCTGAAAGAGTCCTCTACCGTCACAAACTGCGAGCCTGTGGCCTGAATATCACGTTCAGTACGACCCAATGTCGGCAAGATAAGCGCCCCTTTTTTCCCCGTAACAAGGTGACTCCGATTTAATTTTGTGCTGATGTGTACGGTCAAATCACAGTGTTTAAGCGCTTCTTCTGTTTGCTGAGTATCCGGAGCTGCGGCCGCAAGGTTCCCACCCAGTGCGATCAGCACCTTAACCTCGTCACGCAACATGGCACTCAACGCTTCCACAACATGATGACCATGAGCACGAGGAGGCTCGAAACCAAAATGAGCGGCCATGCTATCTAAAAAAGATTGGGGCGGTTTTTCATTAATCCCCATCGTCCGGTTACCCTGTACATTACTGTGCCCACGTACCGGACAAAGCCCGGCGCCAGGTTTACCCAATTGACCAAAAAGTAATTGCAGATTGACGATTTCGCGCACGGTAACCAAAGAGTGTTTATGTTGCGTTATCCCCATTGCCCAAGTACAAATGACGCGTTCAGCCTTCTGATAAATGGATGCCGCCTCACGCAATTGTGCTTCGCTCAAGCCCGATTGCTCTTCGATAAATGACCAGTCAGTTGCAGCCACTTCTTGCAAATACGCCTCCACACCATTGGTGTAAGTTGCAATGAATGCCAGATCAAAAATACCTGATTTACCGTTGGCCCGCAGGGTGTTATGGGTGTCCAAAAGTGCCTTAACCATCCCACGCACTGCGGCCATATCCCCGCCAAGTTTGGGTTGATAATAACGATGGCTAATCTCCCCTGCCCTTGGTGTCATCACTTCGAGTGGCTTTTGTGGATCAGCGAAACGTTCCAACCCGCGCTCACGCAGAGTGTTAAAAGTAACGATATGCGCACCCCGTTCAGCAGCGTGTCGTAAGCTATGCAGCATTCGTGGATGGTTGGTACCGGGATTTTGACCGAAGATAAAAATGGCATCGGCATGATCAAAATCTTGCAGCCGAATCGTCCCTTTCCCAACCCCTAAACTTTTTAACATGCCGCTGCCACTGGCTTCATGGCACATATTGGAGCAATCAGGGAAGTTATTGGTTCCTGCCAGACGGCCAAATAGTTGGTACAGCCATGAAGCCTCATTACTGGCGCGGCCTGAAGTGTACAGTTCAAGCTGATTAGGGTTATCCATCGCTTTAATATGGCTGGCAATCAGGGTAAAAGCCTCATCCCAACTGATCGGCTCATAATGATCCGTCTGCGGGTTATAACTCATTGGCTCCACCACTCGCCCTTGATATTCAAGAAAATAATCACTTTGTTGGTAAAGTTTACTCACACTGTAAGTGGCGAAAAATTCTCGGTCAACATACCGGCGAGTAGCTTCCCAAGTGACGGCTTTGGCGCCGTTTTCACAAAAACTAAAAAGACTTTTGTTATCATCTCCCCATGCGCATCCGGGGCAATCGAAGCCTCTGGGCTTGTTCATGCGCATCAGGTTAACCATATTTTTCAGGGCTTTTTTACTATCAAAGACGAAGCGGGTTGTTGCTTCCAGTGAACCCCACCCCCCCGCAGCCGCGTGGTAAGGTTTTATTTTTGACTTGAATTTCATAAAAATCTCTATTTTTTATGCCATGGTCAACACGCTCTGGCCACAGTTTACTTCTCAATATTAGGTATTGAAAGTGAACGTAAAACAGTCTTAATCAAAAATTATACAATAATTGGGGTAGTGATAAAATCAATTAAAAGATTAAAATAGGAAATGAATAATGGTGAAACCGTCATTCCGCACCTCATTTCTGATTTAAAAATAATGTGATTTACTGCACAGTGTGTTGCTTTATTCCCAAAACTAGGTTGACGGCGATCGTGAGGTTTGATCTATTACTTTTATTTGTCGGAAGTCCAATATGTCTCTCGCTGAACCCGCTATCCAACGTCTCGATCATCTTGGCCTTGTCGCC
>NZ_JAQRFJ010000092.1:0-8301 GCF_028599065.1 Xenorhabdus sp. PR6a
GCAAGAGTGGGAAAACGTCAATAAGCACTGGAACAATGTACAGATAATAAAATAATTAATTATTTGATTTTAATGAAAAAATAAAAATCATGGACAAACACCAAAACATGAAACTAATATATATTAGGTATATTCATTTCTGCTTTCATTTGGGTTAGTTTATGAAGCTCCGCAGTATACCTGTTAGTCTCAGTAAACGCATTTTCATATTGATTCCAAAATAAAAGCAGTGATAATTAATATTGATTCAATTGCTTATTAAATAGGCTTACTAACTATGGAAATTCGGGTATTTCGGCAAGACGACTTTGAAGCCGTTATCACACTTTGGGAACGTTGTGATTTGATTAACTCTGGTGATGATCCAGAAATAGATATTGAGCGTAAACTTAACCACGACGCTGATTTATTTCTGGTTGCTGAAGTGGCAGGGGAAGTGGTTGGTACAGTGATGGGCGGTTATGATGGGCATCGGGGTCATGCGTATTATCTGGGGGTTCATCCTGAATTCAGAGGCAGGGGAATAGCTAATGCTTTGATCTCTCGTCTTGAAAAAAAATTATTGGCCAGAGGTTGTCCCTGTATTTTGATTCTGGTTCCAGAAGAAAATGATGCAACAATCTGTATGTGTGAAAAGATGGAATATGATTATTTATGTCAAGAAAATGTGATGTTTAGCAAGCGCTTGATTATTGACTAAATGGCGTATTAAATAAATATAATATTCTGAAGTTACCGGTCATTTTCTTACTCCTCGCGGTGTGAGGAGTAAGGGAACATTTTCAGCTATTACTTTTTTGTTGAAGCATAAATAGAATGAGACCATCCTCTCAGGTATTTGTTTTTTATAACCAGAAGGTCTTTTGACATCACGGGTTTTCCATTATCACAATAAAGCATAATTTTAATATTCCCATTCTCATCTTTAAATAGATAATAATGCTCAGGTATAGAGGATGCGGACTTTCCTTTTAATACAGTCCAGTCATAAGGCTGCTGATAATTGACATGATATTGATAAGGAACATTCATTTTTCTCTCCTGAGTTAAGTTATTTAGCCAATGGTTAATAAAGGTAAGTTGGCAGAAAGATAACGGATAAAAATTTGCAACATTGTCTGTATCATACAATTTATTTTATAAATAAATGTACAATGCTGAATCAATAATCCTTTTTAACCATGATTTTGATGTTTCTGTTGATAAATGGTTTGTGTATTTACAATTGAATTGAATGTTTTTTTGAAAGTGCGGTCTGATAGATATCAAGTGACAATTTCATAGCGTCAAAGGTAAGAAAACAGTGATGGATAAATTTTTTGCATTTAATTTCGGTTCCAAACAGAAGAGGGTTATGGCCGTCGGCAGTTTAGTTGGATGTTCATTCTTGTTGACGGCCTGTGCCGGAACATTACGTGCATCATGGCCTGCCTTATCTAACTGGTTTGGCAGCTCTTTGAGCGTTTCTGAACAGGGCATGGGAGAGATTAATCAACAGACGGATATGACTCAATCCGCGATTGAAAAGGGCTTGGAGGGAAAATATCGTCTGCGTAGCGGCATGGAAATGCAAAATGGCAAGTTAGTGAGTGTCATTCAGGGTATGGCAGATGATCAGGTGAAACTGGAATTTCATGGTCTGGTCAATGGTAAGGTTAATCGTATTGATGTGCTGGACGACGGGGTTAAAACCGTTTGGGGTACAAAAATAGGCACACCTTTCTCCGATCTCTATCATCAGGCATTTGGTAAATGTCAGCGCTCCCATGATGTCGCGATACAACCTACCGTCATTTGCCCGTCCCCGCAAAGCCAGCATGTCAGCTATGTCTTTACCGGCACTTGGGATGGCCCGGAAGGATTAATGCCTTCCGATGATGTTTTGAAAGGTTGGAAGGTTTCACGCATTGTTTGGAAGTCATGATAAAAATCTAAAAAGTCGTCTTATATAAAGTTAAGCGCCTTTTTATAGTCACTTAATCTCTTCTGCACCTTTATCGCTTTTCATCATTTCTCATAAAAATTCGGTATATAAAACAGGCGTTATTAACCTACCCTGTTATAAAGATTCTGGATACAGTAGAGAAATTGTTGTCGAGTAGTGTGAAGGGCTGGGTGTGGGATGAAAATAGTGGCTATAGTAGGGCGTCAATAATGTGGGGGGCCAGCAAACGTGTCTTGCCTGGATTTGGGCTGAGTCTGGGCTGTAGCCTGTTTTATGTCTGCCTTATCCTGCTGTTGCCGTTGAGCGCTTTGGTCGTGCAGCTTTCCAGCATGACATGGGAACAATATTGGCAGGTCATCGTCAATCCGCAGGTGGTTGCCGCTTATCAAGTGACATTACTGGCGGCAACGGTTGCCAGTTTGTTCAATATGGTTTTTGGCATGTTGATGGCCTGGATATTAACGCGCTATCAATTTCCGGGACGCAGTTTACTCGACGGTTTGATGGATTTGCCCTTTGCTTTACCGACCGCTGTTGCCGGTTTAACCCTGGCGACCCTCTTTTCTGCAACCGGGTGGTATGGTGCCTGGCTTGGCAATTTTGATATCAAAGTTGCCAACACTTGGTTAGGTATTGCGGTTGCAATGGCATTTACCAGCCTGCCTTTTGTTGTCCGCACGGTTCAGCCGGTTCTTGAAGAATTAGGCCCTGAATATGAGGAAGCCGCCCAAACCTTAGGCGCGAGCCGTTGGCAAACTTTTCGGCAGGTGATTTTACCGGAGGTTTCACCGGCATTAATTGCCGGAACAGTGCTTTCTTTTACCCGCAGTTTGGGGGAATTTGGTGCAGTGATTTTTATTGCGGGCAATATTGCCTGGCAAACTGAAGTCGCCTCCCTGATGATCTTTGTCCGCTTGCAAGAATTTGATTATCCGGCGGCCAGTGCAATCGCATCGGTCATTCTTGCCGCATCGTTATTATTGCTATTTAGTGTCAATATCGTGCAAAGCCGCTTTGGTAAACGGATCGGGGGACAGTGATGACTGAATTTTCCGTATCCACCGTGGCGCAACGCCTTGCCGTAAAACGTTCCTCCATAAATTGGGGAAAGGGGCTATTGATTGGCACCGGTATCCTTTTTTCGGTTCTGTTGTTGGTCATACCAATAGCATGGATTTTCCTGACTGCCTTTTCCAAAGGCATCGATAGGGTTGCACAAAACCTTTCCGATCCCGATATGCTGCACGCTATCTGGTTGACCGTGCTGATTGCGTTTATCACCGTTCCCCTCAATTTGGTTTTTGGTGTCATGACAGCATGGCTGGTGACACGTTTCCAATTCCCCGGCCGGCAATTATTACTGACACTCATTGATATTCCGTTTGCCATTTCGCCGGTTGTGGCCGGATTACTTTATCTTCTGTTTTATGGTGCCAATGGGGGGTTAGGCAGTTGGCTGGGGAATTATGACATTCAATTGATGTTTTCATGGTCTGGCATGGTATTGGTGACGGTTTTTGTGACCTGCCCGTTTGTGGTGCGTGAATTGGTGCCGGTGATGTTGAGCCAAGGCAATCAGGAAGATGAAGCGGCCATATTGTTGGGGGCCTCTGGCTGGAAGATGTTCTGGCACGTGACATTGCCAAATATCCGTTGGGCATTGTTATATGGCGTTGTTTTGACCAATGCGCGGGCGATTGGGGAATTTGGTGCCGTGTCGGTGGTATCGGGGGCCATTCGCGGTGAAACTTATACGCTGCCTTTGCAGGTTGAGTTGTTGTATCAAGATTACAACACGGTTGGCGCATTTACGGCAGCGGCCTTATTGGCGGTGATGGCGATTATTACCCTGATTGTCAAAAGTGCATTGCAATGGCGTTTAAGCCATCAGCAAGGGGGATGAGGAGCGGGATATGAGTATTGAAATCAACAAAATCAGTAAATCTTTTGGCCGATCTCAGATACTGAACGAAATTTCACTGGCTATTGAATCGGGTGAAATGGTCGCCCTGCTGGGGCCGTCGGGTTCCGGCAAGACGACCTTGTTGAGGATTATCGCGGGGCTTGAGCAGCAGAGTGCCGGTCAATTGAAGTTCCACGGGCAGGAGGTCAGCCAGCGACATGCAAAAGATCGGCGTGTTGGGTTTGTCTTTCAGCACTACGCCTTATTTCGCCATATGACGGTATTTGATAACGTGGCGTTTGGCCTGACCGTGCTTCCCCGTCATCAACGTCCCAGTGCTGAGAGATTGCACCGTCAAGTCATGGCCTTGCTGGAGATGGTACAACTCTCCCATTTGGCAGAACGTTATCCCTCTCAGCTTTCTGGTGGGCAAAAACAGCGTGTGGCATTAGCCAGGGCATTGGCCGTTGAGCCGCAGATCCTGTTGTTGGATGAGCCTTTTGGCGCATTGGACGCGCAAGTGAGAATGGAATTGCGTCGTTGGTTGCGCCAGCTTCATGAAGAGTTGAAGTTTACCAGCGTCTTTGTCACCCATGATCAGGAAGAGGCGATGGAAGTGGCTGACAGAGTGGTGCTGATGAATCAGGGGCGCATTGAACAGGTCGGCACGCCCCAGCAAGTGTGGCATGAACCGGATAACCGCTTTGTCCTTGAATTTATGGGAGAAATCAACAAACTGAGTGGTGAAATTAAAGGTTCCCATCTCTGGATTGGCGGGACAATTTTTCCGTTGAATATCACACCACTGCATCAAGGAAAGGTTGATGTCTTTTTCCGCCCTTGGGATATGGTGCTCAGTGCCAAACAAACCACAGTCTGTCCTTTGCCGGTGCAAGTCGTGGAAGTGAGTCCGCGCGGTCATTTTTTCCTGTTATCTGTTCAGCCAATAGGATGGGGGAATGAATACCTGTCCGTGATTTGGCAGGATGATTCATCCATTCCGGTGAGGGGAGCTCATTATTTTATGGGTGGCACAGGGGCTCGCTTATATGCGGGGGATTTGCCGTTAAACGTGTTGCGATTTGCTGAATCCGCCTGATTTTATTCATCTTTATATTGCATCCCTATTTCCCGCCATGCGAGAGAGTAGGGATTTTTTGTTCTGGATTGACTTCAGGAGCATTCGGGCCAATTTCCTATTTGTTTAAATATTGCCTGTTCATTTAAGTAACGTTGAATGAAACACCATCAATTTCAGTTGCCAAAAGTCAGCATATCCTCTAAAAATTTTCACCCATGAAGGCGGAAAACGCGCCAACCCTAGTGACAGAATAAACATACCCTCGCGCCCGAGCGTTAGCCTCGGTGGGCATAAATGCTAAAACGAAAGTACGGAGATATGTATGAGTACTTCACTCACCGGATACCGATCCCTGATGCCGACACTGAAAATTCTCCTTGTTTTTTCCCTCGTCGGCGCCTTTATGACGGAAGCCCGTGCCGAACCAACACCCGACAGCCCTTACCGGACCCAAGTTTGGGATAACAAGTTTATTTATGGTGCTTATTCCAGCCTGATTTCCAGCTATATCATGGGGACGGAGTTCCGGGATCTGATTGCCCAGCTCGGCCAGCCTGACAATATCAATCAGCATGAGGTCAGGAAACGTCTGGCCGATTTTCAAAAACGTTATGCGAATCTTACCGACCGGGAGATCAGGGCGATTCTGGCGTTTGCCAGAGCAAACCGCAGCCTGACGATTTATGAGGAAGAGCGTTCGGTTATTACGACCGATGCCCAGAATAGGGTGTTTATTCAGGCGATGAAGTCACATCCAGAACTCAGGCCCGTTGACGATATCCTGAGTGCTGACGGCGGATTTACCTCGACTAATTTTCAGTTTAATGCGCACCGTGCCCTGTACAATAATGCGTTGCGGATCCCCCAGAACTCACTGGCGGCCATTGTGAACGCCTATGTTGCAGGGATACGTTCGGTTGAATTTGATGTGCTCGACACAGCGGATCATCAGAGTGTGGTGGTTCATGACT
Organism: Xenorhabdus sp. PR6a; assembly: GCF_028599065.1. NCBI lineage: Bacteria > Pseudomonadati > Pseudomonadota > Gammaproteobacteria > Enterobacterales > Morganellaceae > Xenorhabdus > Xenorhabdus sp. PR6a. The sequence goes on from NZ_JAQRFJ010000092.1 coordinate 5,901, forward strand.
TGGTAACCAATCGGTTGACCGGTGACCTCAACAAGCCACCAGTGTTGGTGGGAAAAAACAACTATGCGAAGATTGCGCAGACCAACATCGACATCCTCAATCCGCTGGGCGCTCCTTATGCCGTGCAGAGCAGTGGGCTGAAACGGTTGATGAAGACAGAGGATGTCCTGAAGTTCATACATGAAAATCTCCCCGGGATGACCGTGTACATTGATGCCAGAAATGACGCCCCCCTCTCGGTTATCGATATCTTGAAAGCCCATCCTGACTACAGGGATCAGGTTGTTATCAAGGTGTATCCTTTTGCTTTTAGGGCAGGCGCATATGATGTCGTCAGGCAATATGCTGCCCGGCACGCTCTGTCTCCTAACGAGGCTGCCGCTGAGATCTATAAGATTAACCCGCACCTTCTGGTAGTGATGGAGAATGCTATTTTACTGACCAATGAAGGGGTCATGCTGTCGACGATGACGGATATGACCTTCACCATGTACTGGACGGCACAGGAGCCGATGACATCGCACTACAGATACCGTTCCCTTCTGCCCTTTTCCACTGTGTCGCAAGATCCGGCCAATACTTTTCAGGGCAAGACGATTTTCTCTGATGATCAACTGACCGAAATCGAGTCCCGTACCTATCTGCTTTACTGCTGGGCGACCGATTTTGCCACGCTCGGTGACCTGACAGTCTTCCAGATCGGGATCACCCCTTCGCTGGAACACATAGTCCGGCATCCCGGGGATCCTTCATCCAGTAAGGAATTCAACGCCATGCCGCAGAACGACAAATTCAAGTCGGCGATTCAGGACAATTTTATGGCGCTTTACAAGGCCATCATGGCGGGGACTATCACACCGAAGCTGGAACTGCCGGATCAAACCTCCGCCAGAGTCAGCAGCCTGATCGCCAAGAGCATTTTCGGTTTGTCGGACCGTTATCCCGATTTTTCTCTGGCGCATCGCACACCGGACGGTGCCGTTGCCCAAGGATCCATACGTAATTTCTATTACAACATGGGGGGAACCGTTTATGAGAATAATGCCTATCCTGCTCCCCTGTTGCGTTCGAGCAGGGCAATCCTCAACAAGCAACAGGAGTTGACCGCTGACCACCTTCCGGTAGGCTATGCCACGACGGACCTGCCGACCGATTTGCGCGTCGGTGCCATGGGATTGCTCGGCCATAACGGCCTGCCGGATGATTTGCAGTATCGTGCCAGCGCGCTGGTCAAACCGCGATTTACACCGGACGACATCCCGGCTTATACGTTGCCGGACTGGACCAAGCATCTTTATGGGGACGCGATAGGGACTAAGTTGTCCACGTTCGAGGAACAGGTTAATGACATCAAGAACATTGATGGCATCATCGCGGGATTGAAAGGTGAGCAATTATCCATGAAAACGGCGGAGAGCGTGACTCCCCCCGTTCCGGTGATCAATCCTCGTGTGTTGCATCGCCTGGCGAAGCATCAGCCCGTTTATCGGTCACAGGTTCCCGTGGAGATCTGGGTTGCGGCCGGGAAAAAAATCCAGGCTGGGCTGGACCGTGCCACGGTTGATGCCTCAAACGCCAGGAAGCGCTTTCAGGCGACGTTCGGCACCCCGTACATCGAATAATCCGATTTTCCTTATCATTTAACTCGTGTCCTCTTTAAAAGGGAGGGTATGTCGTTAAGCAAAACTGGAGTAGACCATGAAGAAATTGAGTTATTGCAGTGTACTTGCAGGCCCACTTGTGCTGTCCCTGTTTATCCTGACCGCGTGTTCTTCCCAGTCGGCACCGTTGGCCAGTAACGTAAAAATCGCAGAACTTGCGGCAACAGGAACACTACAGGCGAATAAAAAACCGATTCTGTGCGGGGCAGGGTATATCACTTCCTATGCGGTGGATCAGAACAGCCCTGCAAAAGATCAGAAAAAAGACAATTACCTCACCACTCGTATTGAGTTGGATACAACCAGCTTCCCCGCACCTCAGGGGAGCTACTATTTATCTCAATGGCCGGATGGGACTACGGGTACGGGACACATTATCAGTATAGAGACATACGCCACCAACACAGACAATGAAAACCGGATGCTACATCAACGATTATTATCAACGATCGAGACCGCCTACCAGACCCGATCCCCCGTCAGAATTGAAAAATTTGGGGGAACAAATTCATGCTATGCGGTCAACGGTGAAAAGCTCTTTTCAATTCGCGTCTGCTCGAATGAACGCGACTGTGGTGGCAACGGGTAAGCATGGTCCCTTAAAGGAATATACATCGAATAATCCGATTTTCCTTATCATTTAACTCGTGTCCTCTTTAAAAGGGAGGGCATGTCGTTAAGCAAAACTGGAGTAGACCATGAAGAAATTGAGTTATTGCAGTGTACTTGCAGGCCCACTT
>NZ_JAQRFJ010000093.1:0-7781 GCF_028599065.1 Xenorhabdus sp. PR6a
TTCAAAGACGAAGCGCATGGCAGGGATTTTACCCGCTACCGGCTGGAAGCATTGCGCAGCGATGCCGTGACAGGACAGGGCAGCGGCAATGCAATAGCCCTCCAGCCGGGCAAACTGTTTATCCTGACTAACCATCCACGGGCAGACCTGAATCAGTCATGGCAGACCGTCTCTGCCAGCCACAGCGGCCGCCAGCCCGGTGCGCTGGAAACGGCCACCAGTGAGAGCGGTACCACGCTGCACAGCCAGTTCAGTTTTATCCGCCAGAACCAGCACTGGCGTCCGGCACCGCTGCCCAAACCGGTGATGGATGGCCCGCAAATCGCCAGGGTGGTCGGGCCGGCCGGCGAAGAAATCTTCTGTGACCAGTACGGCCGCGTCCGCCTCCAGTTCCCGTGGGACCGGTACGGCAAATCTGACGACCAGAGTTCCTGCTGGATACGGGTCACCCAGCCGTGGGCAGGCCAGGGCTGGGGCATGCTGGCTATCCCGCGCATCGGCCAGGAAGTGGTGGTCGATTTCCTGCACGGCGACCCGGACCAGCCGATAGTGACCGGCAGAACCTACCACGCCAGCAATATCCCGCCGGGCAAGCTGCCGGGCAGCAAAACCCAGATGGCCTTCCGCTCCAAGACCCACAAGGGCGAGGGCTATAACGAACTGCTGTTCGAGGATGCCAAGGGCAGCGAACTGCTGTCGCTGCATGCGCAGAAGAATATGGACACGACGGTACTCAATGACCGCAGTACCCGCGTGATGCACGACCATACCGAAAGCGTCGGCAACAATCAGGTCATCACCGTGCGGGCCGACCGCCATAAAGAGGTGGCCGGCATGGAAGTGAGCAGTATCGGGACACGACAGGTCACCGTGGAAAAAACCAGTGTACTCAGTGTCAAAGGACAAATCACCATTCAGTCCACTGAAAGCGGCATCACCATCGGCAATACTAAAGGGAGCCTCTCGATTGATACCAACGGCAATATCCATATTACCGGTAACACCGTCATTATTAACGGAAAAGAGGTCATCACCCTGAACTGAGTCCGGGCAGTCCGGCAACAAGACTGAAATCCGTTCCGCAGAGTTTTTCTGCGGCGGGCTGAATATTGATGATACAAAAAGAGTGAAAAGGAAAACCCATGAGCACACAACCCTACCAGATGAACGAAGGCGCACTGAACATTCCCGCCGGCTGGCGTGACGAATCGATGCACGTGTTTGTGCTGCCGGATGACAGTGGCGTCAATCTGGTGATTAACCGCACCCCGGTGCCGGCAGGTACTGACAGCAATACCTATTATGAACAGACACTGACGCAGTTTGCGACCCACCTGCCGGGGTATCAGGAGCACCAGCGGCTGCAAACCGAACTCAGCGGCGATATGGCATGGCGGCTCGATTACCAGTGGCAAAGCCCGGAAGGGGAAATGCACCAGACGGTGATCCTGCAAATCCGGGGCAGCCAGCTGCTGGCGTTTAACCTGACCTCGCCACACCCCATGAATAACGGGCAACGGGAGGCCTTACTGGCGGTGGTCAGCAGTTTTCAGGCGGCATAAGGAGAAGCCGATTATGGGATTAGGTGACGAAATTATTACCCGGATTGCACGGGTCGGGGCTACCCATGCCCGGCCGCCCCTGCCGCCTGCGGGCGGTGCCAGAGGGCCGGCCGCCGCACGCAAAGGCGACCCCATTCAGCATAAGAGTTTCTTTGGTGCCCTGATGGGGGCGGTGGCCGGTGCCCTGATTGGGGCGGCGATTTTTGGGGCCGTGGGGTTACTGGTGGCCGGCACCGGGGGATTGGGAGCGACTCTCATTGTAGCGGCCGCCGGCAGCGGTTTAACCTATCTGGCCAGCGATGCCATCGCGGCGGCCAGCTCTGCCGTCACGAATTTCATTGACAGCTTCGGCTCGCCGGACGGGGTGCTGGACAGTGGTTCCGGTAACGTCATGATTGAGGGAAAACCAGCCGCGCGGGCGACAGTGGACATCGCCATGTGCAGCAAACATCCGGCGCCACCGCTGATAGCCCAGGGCAGTGAATCGGTGTTTATCAACGGCCAGCCGGCGGCGCGGGTCGGTGACAAACTGGTGTGTGGGGCCGCCATCAAAGGAGGCGCTGGCACGGTCTTTATCGGCTCCGGTCAGGGGACTTACCTGGAAATTGAAGAGGAATTCTCCGGCTGGCAGCGGGCGTTACTGGTGGCGGTCGAATTTCTGGTGCCGCCCTCGCGCGGCTTGATGAAAGGCGTCGGCAAACTGATGACCAAAACCGGCCGGCAGGCGGTGCTGGCCGGGGCAAAGCTGGGTGCCAGAAAAGCCGCCCATGCCCTGAAAGGCAGAGTGATGTGCGCCAAAGCCGCCTTTAAAGCCAATAAAGGGGTGAAACGTTACATCCAGGCCACCAAAAAATTCTTCTCGGGTGACCCGATAGACGTGACCACCGGCTGCCTGTTTGACCAGCGTACCGAGCTTGAGCTGGGACAAACGATACCGCTGACCTTCACCCGCAGCTGGTCACCGGGATTACGGGGCCTGCTGGGCGAAAACTGGCTGGACAACTTTTCCGAGGCGGCCATTGTCACCGGTGACCGGGTGGAAATCCTGACGCTGGAAGGGGCTTCCCTGCACTTCGCCCTGCCGCCCAGCGTTGACCACAGCATCAATCCGGAACATCCCGAATTTACCCTGAGCCGGCAGAAACAGGGCTTTGTGCTGACCGAGCGCAACCAGCCGGTCAGAAAATACTTTACCCGGCCGGGCTTCTCAGCCACCTCTGACACACAGTGCTGGCAACTGGCGGCACTGCGTGACCGCAACGGCAACACCGTCGATTTTCACTACAACGAACAGCACCGGCCAAACCGGGTCACCCACAGCGACGGCCCGGAATTGGTCTTGCTGTACCGCGAAGACGGGTTGCTGACCGAAATCCGCCGCTGCGACCGGGGTCTCAATGACGTGATGGTGCGCTATGGCTATCACGACAATAACCGGCTGGCGGAAGCGGACAGTACCCAGCAATTCCACCTGTTCTATGAATACAATGCGCAGGGACTGATTAGCCGCTGGTCAGACGGTGACCAGACTGCCGTGGATTATGGGTATGATGCCCGGGGGCGCTGCATTGAAAGCGTCGGCAGTGGCGGCTATTACCCCGTCCGGCTGGCCTATGAACCCGGCATCACCCGCTCAACCACACCGCAGGGCCATACCACGAGCTGGCATTACAATGACCAGCAGCAGGTCACCCGGGTCGAAACCCCGTGCGGTCATCTCACCCGTTATGAATACGATGAATGGGGCAACCTGCGGCAGCAGATTTTACCGCAAGGGCAGGTCTTGCAGCTGGATTATCTGGCAGATACGGGATTAGTCACGGCATTGACCGAGGCCGGCGGTGCCGTGTGGCAGTATCACTACGATGATGACGACCGGCTGGTCAGCATGACCGACCCGCTGGGACGGGTCTGGTGGCAGCAATATGATGATAAGGGCAATGCCGAGGACTTTACCGCCCCGGACGGCAGCAAAACCACCCTGACCCGCAACGCGTTCGGGCTGGTGACGAAGGCCGAAGACGGGGAAGGCAACCAGCGGACCTGGGAATATGATGACCATCAGCGGCTGACGAAACTGTTTGATGAAGAGAACCGCAGCCTGCGGCTGGGTTACGACAGCCATGACCGGTTGCAGCGGCTGGCATCGGGCGGCGGCGCCTTATGGGTGTGGGAATATGACCGCCATCATCGAGTCGCGTTAAGTGACCGTCCCAATAACAGTCTGGAGCGCTTCCGCCATGACCGCCACGGCAACCTGACGGAGTGGACAGACGCGCGCGGGGTGCAATGGCATATCGAATACGGGCCGTTTGACCTGCCGGTCGCGCGGGTGGACGGGGAAGGCCACCGCTGGCAGTACCGCTATGACCCCGACAGCCTGCAACTGCTTGAAGTCATCAACCCACAGGGGGAAAGTTACCGTTATACCCTCGATGCGGACGGGCGGGTGGTAACGGAAACCGATTATGCCGGTACACAGTGGCATTATGCGTATGACGGCAACGGCAACTGCATTGAAAAACGCGATGCACTGAACCAGGTCACCCGTTACGAATACGATGCCACCGGCCGGATGACGGCGATGCACACGCCGGAAGGCACGACAACCTACCGTTACGATATTCTCGGCCGTTTGCTGGAAGTCGTGGCACCAGACAGTGAACCGCTGACGTTTGAATATGACGACAAAGACCGCCTGATTAAAGAAGTCCAGCCCCACGGCGAAATCACGCGTGATTATCCGGATAAGGTGACGGCAGACAGAATCCTCCACACCCCGGATGGCCGTTACTGGCAGGCAGGCATCCAAGCCAATCCGGTGGGTGAACTCAAACTGCTTAACATCCACGGCGGGCACCGGCTCACGCTTGAACGGGACGAAGACGGGCACGAATGCTACCGTCAGTCGGACAAGGGGTTTATCCTGCGTCAGGAACATACCCTGATGGGGCAACTGAGCTGGCAGCGCGCGGGCCGCAACACCAGCCCGGAGTTCTTCGCCGCCGGTGACGTGGCCGACATCCCGCAGCCAACGCTTGCGGGCCTGGACCGCGAATATCACTACGACGCCGCCCTCAATCTGGTGGCGGCGAATGATGAACGGCAGTGGCTGCGTTATGTGGTCAACGGCAATGGTCAGGTGACCTCAGTCAGTGACCAGGATCGCTTGCAGGAACATTATCAATATGACCCTTCTGGTTACCCTGCCCGCCGCTTTGACGGCCTCAATGAGGTGGGCGGGGAACGGTTGTACCAGAAAGGGCATCGCCTGAGACAAGCCGGTCAGCACCTGTTCGAATACGACGAAGCGGGGCGGATGACCGCCATGCAGCGGTGGCAGGAGGGGCACCGGCCTCAGCTCACGAAGTTCCGCTGGAACAGCCAGAACCAGCTTATCGGGGTACGGACACCGGGCGGCCAGCATTGGGTTTATCGCTATGATGCTTTCGGGCGGCGCACGGAGAAAGTCTGTGAACAGGCGGGCAGCCGTACCACCTACCTGTGGGATGGCGACCAGCCAGCCGAAATCCGCGAATACCGGCATCACCGCTTGTACAGCATCCGCCATCTGGTGTTTGACGGCTGGCAGTTGCTGGCGCAGCAAATTCAGTTTTTTACCCCCAATCCGGAAAACCGCAGTGAATTACTGGCGGGTGAAATTCAGACCCAGTATGCGGTGTGTGCACCGACGGGGGAACCACTGGCACTGTTTGACCCACAAGGCCACCGCGTCTGGCGTCAGCCACCGCAGAGCCTGTACGGCATGCGCCTGAAAGCAGCAGGTGAAAATGCTGAACTGAATCCTGAAATGCAATTCGCCGGTCAGTGGCTCGATGCTGAGAGCGGTTTAGTCTATAATCGGTTCAGATATTTCTCGCCGGAGGCGAGCGTGTACCTGACACCCGACCCCATCAAGCTCTTAGGCGGAGAAAATTTATATTCCTATGTACAAAATCCTACTGGCTGGATAGACCCTCTAGGGTTAGCATGCAATAATCCACATGGATATAAAGCTGGCGATGTAGATATGCATGGTAACTTATCTCCGGGGGTTAATAGGGCACCAGGTCACAGTAATACTAAAGCTGATAATCTTGTACAAAGCCACCATCCAATACAGGATCACTGGGCTAAGAAACGCATAAAAGACTATAAGAGGAATTCAGCCCCGGCCACATTATTACATTCCACTTCAGGGATGCCACACGCTCAAATCAGTGCTGCACAAAGGACAAGAAGAGCGGCATCAGGAGGATGGAACAAGACGTTGAAAGAAGAATTCCATATCAGTTATAGAGAGATGATTGATGCTGGCGTACCTAAAGCTCAAGCAAGAAAAGCGCTTGGTGATGCTTATAAATATTTCGATGGGCTTAGAGGCGCTAACAAAAACAATCCATTCTTTGATATTTAGGTTTATCAAGAGGAAAATTTCATGAAAAAAGAAGATGTTTTAGAAAAATTAGATCTTATTGAAGAAGAATTGAACATTAAATTACCTAACTCTTATAGGAAATTTTTATCTGAAGAAATTCAAGATAAACCTTATATTGAAGTAACAGGTAAAGAACAAGAGAATATATATGTTTATAATTTCGATTATGTTCTTGAAAGAAATAAAACATATACTATTCAGGAAGCTGAGCCAAATTATTTTTTAATTGGTCAAGATGGTGATCTGGGTTATTTTATTTATGTAGAAAAAGGGAAGGAAAGTGATGTTATTTATAGTCTAGATTTAGGGGCCTTAGGTAGCGTCGATATGGAGGAAGACGGAGACAAAGAAGCCGATGATATTTATAATTTAGGAATATAAATATCTAGAAATCAGCCAAGATGATGGGTTAGTCCTATCTTGGCTGAATAACACATACTAGATGATTTTTTTAATAAATCAATCAATATCCTAGATTCATCTAATAAGTGTATGACATGCTCTTCATAACAACAATCATAATTTTTGAAAAAGAAGACAATACATGAGAAACCCAATCCAAAACGAAATCACCTTTCCGGAAGGCTGGTTTCTTTTTATTAATGGCGAAATCCCCTTCTATTGCGATCATGGGTGTACTGTCGCCGATTTTGCTGCTGCGAGAAACCTGATCGGTTATAACAAAAAAAACGGGATTTACTTCAAATTCGCCTATGAATCCTCCGAAATCAGAGGGTATGAACCGCCGCCGGGAACCTATGTTCTGACCATCAGAAAATACAATTACACCCACAACTCCGGTTATTTTGGTCGCTGTGTTTATGCGGAAGTGAAACAAACCCAGTGTCCGGAAGAATTTAAAAATATCATGACGGATATGCTGAACATGTCGGCGGAACAGTCCACGTTTGAAGAAGTAAAACGACCTAAACCACAGGGAAAATGCACACCTCAGTTACAGCAGTGCATCAATGATTTTTTTACCAGCGTCAAGCAAGATCGCACAGATGAAATTATGGCTTTCATCAGGTCTCCCATGGATGAAAACGAAGAGGAAAATATTCTTTATCTTCGTAAACTGTACTATGGACACTATGAAAGCCCATATCAGAGAGATGATTTAGTTAAAAGTGAAATACATAAAACAGTGGTATCGGAGATCTACAACTACTTTGAATCGCTCGATAAAACAAGAAAACTTGAGAATGGCCGGGATCTTTTTCCCTTTCTTTTTAGTCCAAAAAAATATGATATCAGCGCCATTGTGCCTAAAAATGTGAGCTTATGCGAAGTTTTTATGAATATGACCCATATTCAGGATGAGAAACTCATGTGATAAAGCGTCAGAAGAATATTTATCTTCTGGTTTGGCCTGTTGCTATAGAAAGACCAAACCAATGATATTGCATATTCCACCCGCCAAACAGACTCCGCCATTACTTCAAACGGAGTCTATTCTTTGACAAAAGAAAGGAGCAACATCATGGATCAATTTGGCAAAATCACGTAAACACAGAATCGCCTTAGCTTCCACACGCAAATGCCAGCCGATGCCAGGCATTACGCATCCAGCTATCCGATTCTGCCCAGAATGCCCATTTTGTCTGCGCATCCATCGAACCGGAACTGGCAGAAAGATAATCCGTGGAAACCACATAAAATTCCCTCACCCAGCCCTCATAGTGATAAAAATTCCCCCACTCTTCATAAAGCCGTTCAAGTGCATATTTGGGCGCAATCTGGCTGCCGAGTGGTAAGCGTCAACTAAACTACACCTTGCT
>NZ_JAQRFJ010000094.1:0-7634 GCF_028599065.1 Xenorhabdus sp. PR6a
CCTCAGGGGAGCTACTATTTATCTCAATGGCCGGATGGGACCAAGAAGGCCACGGGACACATTATTATTAGCATAGAGACGCTCGCCACCAAGACAGACAATGAAAAGCGGATACTACATCAACGATTATTATCAACGATCGAGACCGCTTACCAGACCCGCTCCCCCGTTAGAATTGAAGCATTTGGAGGAGTAACATCATGCTATTTATCCAACGCTGAGGATAATTTTTCAATTCGCGTCTGCTCGAATGAACGCGATTGTGGTGGCACGGGCTAAGCATTGCCCCTGTAAGGGCAAATAACGGTAAAGCAAGCGCTGCGTTTCCCGCAGCGCCCGGTGTTCATGGTTGCCTTTATCATTATGATAGTGGCCGTTTAACTCCAGCGCAGACCCGCTTCCTCAATCAGTGACTGCAAATACGGGATATCATCGTGGCTGAGCATGTCAATCAGCCCTTCACGCAGCCAGCTCAAGATCTCCGGCCGACTGTCATACCCGAACTGCTCTTGATACTGGGTCAGCGGGTCCCTGCCGTTTTTCGTGCTATGCAGGAACATTCTTACTCCCAGCCCGGCCTTTTTATAGGCGCGCAGATCATCCACATGGGCAAACTCATATTCAAAGCACACACAACCCGCATTTGACTGTTGCACTGCGGCAAGTTGGTTATTGTAGCGTTCCAGCGTCACCACCTGTAACACCAGTGCCGGGATCTGCGCCTGCACCTGATTAATCAGCACGTGGTTGAAGCCCAGCAACTGTATATGGGAAATCGCGTCCGGCTGTGCGCGCAGCAGTGCTGTCATGGTTGTGACAAACGCCTCGTGCCGCCGGCGCTGTTTGGCTTCGACGATCACCCCCATGCCGTGTTCCACCGCCCAGCGCAGCACATCCGCCAACAGCGGGATCTCTGTACCGGCAAACGCCGGATGATACCGGACGCCAAAATCGAACGCCCGCAACTGCGGAAGTGTCATCTGCTCCACGAATCCTTGTCCGGTCGATACCCGGTCGATTCGGTGATCGTGGGTTACCACAAGCTGATTGTCTGCCGTGAGATGGACGTCGATCTCAATGCAGTGTGTCCCTGCCTTGCGGGCTGCCTCAAACGCCGGAAAGGTGTTCTCTGGGCAGCAACTGGAAAACCCCCGGTGACTGTTGGCCAGTACCACCCCTTCAGTTGCCCGGTGAAAATTGAACGCCATCTTCTGTTCCTCGGTGAATAGTCACGGTGATTTAATTTACCATTTCACAGTGAAATTTAAATGTGAAATGGCCGACACAAAATTTGCCGCAATCCCAGCAAGCCATATTAATTGTGCTGCATTGTGCCAGATTCGGAACATTTTTCGTTTTAAATGATCCCTGTCACATATCATGGCGTGTTTATCCTGTAGATATAATAATCCTCTTTCACACGGCATACGGCGGGAAATCTGGGTATGGCAAAACTGATGCTGGAACAGGTGAGCAAAAACTTTGGCGGTGTCAGTGCCGCCAGCGACATCTCTTTCTGTGCGCAAGAGGGGGAGTTTGTGACGTTGCTGGGGCCGAGCGGCTGTGGTAAAACCACGCTGTTGAAGCTTATCGGCGGGTTTTATCCGCCGGACAGCGGGCGTATCCTGATCAATGACGAGATCATAAACCACCTGCCGCCGGAAAAGCGCAACACCGCCATGTGCTTTCAATCCTATGCCCTGTTCCCGCACCTCAATGTGGCGCACAACATCTGCTTCGGTCTAAAACAAAAACGGATCGCTGCCAGCGAACAGCACAGCCGACTGACTGCCGTGCTGAAACAGGTAGGTCTGGAAAATCAGCGACTGAGAATGCCCGCCCAGTTGTCCGGCGGCCAGCAACAGCGCGTGGCGCTGGCTCGCGCCATGATCACCCGCCCGGATGTGATCCTGTTTGATGAACCCCTTTCCAATCTGGACGCCCGGCTGCGGGAAAGTGTCCGTTTCGAAATAAAGGCGCTACAGCGCCAGTACCGGCTTACGTCGGTTTATGTGACCCACGATCAGGCAGAGGCGTTGTCCATGTCTGACAGGATCGTGCTGCTCAACGGGGGGCGCGTGGTGCAGATCGGTACGCCGGAGGAGATGTATTACCGTCCGGCGAACCGTTTCGTGGCGGATTTTATCGGCGCAGCCAATATTGATACCGCCCAGGTGACGCCGGCGTCGCAGCCGGGGTATTTCCGGGTACGGTGCCGTCTGGGCGAGTTTTATGTCCGTTCAGCTCAACCGCCGTGCGCGGCGCACTGTTATATCTGCTGGCGGCCGGAGGATGCGCAGTTAACAGGCAAGGCGCAGACCGGTGATAACCATTTCACCCTGACCCTCGACAAAATGGCGTTTGTGGGCAATTTCACCGAAGCCTGGGGGCATAACGACACCGGGCTGTCAGTACGCTTGCAGTTGCTTAAGAAGCCTCCGGTCGGTCCGGGCGAGCGCGTCGGCTTCCGCCTGCCGGAAGACGCCATTCACTTTTTGGAGTCGGCATCATGAAAAATTGGCGCCAGGATCTGCTGGCTTGGCTGCTGATGCTGAGCGGTCTGGGGACCATTCTGCTGCTGATGGGATCTACCGTTTACGTCATGCTTATGCAGGGAATTGGTTACTTCAACCTGACGGGCGATAGCCATTTCTCGCTGGAATATTGGCGCAACATGTTGCAGGACAAAGTGCTGCACCGCGCCCTGTACTACTCGGTGAAAGTGTCGCTGCTGGGGGCGATCGGCGCGGTGCTGCTTGCTTATCCGCTTGCCTTGTGGCTGCGCCAGCCGCGCCCCATGAAAGCTGGCATTATTGCCGTGCTGCGTGCGCCGATGTTTATCCCCGGTCTGGTAGCGGCCTTTCTGTTCGTCAACATCATCGCCTATCATGGCGTTATCAATGAACTACTGCTGGCGATGGGAATTATCCGCGCACCCCTGCACCTGCAAAACGACGACTTTGGCTGGGGCGTGGTGATCCTGCAAATCTGGAAGAACCTGCCGTTTGCCCTGATTCTGGTGGGAGGTGCCGTGAACGCCATCCGTCATGATGTTCTGGATGCGGCCCGTAATCTGGGAGCCAGTCGTTGGCGGCGTTTTACTGATGTGGTGGTGCCGCTCACCCTGCCTGCCGTTCAGGTGGCGCTGATTTTGGTGTTTATCGGCGCACTGGGCGACTTTGCTTTCTTCTCGGTGGCCGGGCCGCGAAACACGTATTCGCTGGCTCGCCTGATGCAGGCGACCGCCATGGAATACGGCGAATGGAACAATGCGGCGGTGATCGCCGCCATCATGATGGTGACCGCGGCTGTCTGCACCTTGCTGATAACCCTCATTATCACACCGTTTACCACCCGCAAAGGAGAGATCCTATGAGTCGCACCGCCCATGGCCGTCTGGTGATCACGATTTCGTTGACTTTCTTTGGGGTGGTTAATCTGGTATGGCTGGGGTTGCCGTTCGGTATGGCGATCCTATGGTCGCTGGTCGATCCCCAGCATCCGTGGAGTTACCCGGACCTCTTCCCGCCGGTGCTGTCGTTTCACCGCTGGCAACTGGTCTGGGAAAACACCGCGCTGCCTGAAGCATTGTTCAACAGCTATACCCTCGCCCCAGTGGTGGCGGGGGTGAGCCTGCTGCTGTCACTGCCTACGGCCTATGCCTTCGGACGCCTGAACTTTCGTGGGCGGGCTGTGGCGGAGATGCTGACGCTGATCCCGTTGGTGATGCCGGGTATGATCACCGCCATTTTCTTCAGTGCCATGTTGATGAAGCTTAAGATCAGTAACCCGTTCATTGGCATTGTGCTGGGTCATACGGTACTGACCTTGCCCTATTCTATCCGCATTATGTCTGCGGGATTTAAGGCGGTACCGCAGGATTTGATTGACGCCAGCCGTGACCTTGGGGCTGGTTACTGGGGGACGTTCAGTAACGCCTATCTGCCTCTGCTGAAACCGAGTTTCCTGGCTGCACTGATTTTCTGTCTGGTGAAAAGCCTGGAGGAGTTCAGCATCGCCTATGTTCTGGGCGCACCGGATTTTATTACTGTTCCGACCATCCTCTATACCTTCCTCGGCTACGCCTTTGTGCGCCCGGACGCGGCGGTGGTGTCGATGATCCTGGCAATTCCCAGTGTTGTCCTGATGCTCATCATCGAGAAGTTGCTGAAGGGCAACTATCTGGCGCAGTCCACGGGTAAGGCCTGACGTTTTACAGGAGCAACTGTGATGAAAAAAATCGTGATAACCCTGATCAGTGGCCTGCTGTTCAGTTCGCTGACATTTGCCGCCGCTGAGATGAACAGCCAGAACTGGGATACGGTGATGGCTCAGGCGAAGCAGGAAGGCCATGTGACTTTCAACGTCTGGTATCTGCAATCCCAGTGGCGCAGCTTCGTGAAGCCCTTTGAACAGCAATACGGCATCAGGGTATCCATTCCTGAAGGTTCTGCGGACGGTATAATGAATAAACTGCTGGCCGAATCCCGTCAGGAGAAGGGTAAAATTGACGTGGTTGCTCTGTCCGTGGGGCAACTCCCCGTGGCGCTCGGTGCAAAGTCGCTCTCTCGGATAGACGGGGTGCCCGGTTATCCGCACGCGTATCACCAGATCCAGAATGTCGATACGCAGGGGTACGCCGTGGTTTTCTGGGGCAACCAGACCGGGCTGGCTTACGATCCCCAGCAGATGGGAAACACCCCATTGCCGCAGACCCTGAAAGCGCTGCAACGCTTTATCGATGCCCATCCTGGGAAATTTGGCTACAACGACCCGAATAACGGCGGTGCCGGAGACGCGTTCATTCAGCGCGTAGTGACACTGTTGGGCGGCGATTTTGATACCACCGCCGGGCAGATAGATCCGGCCGTAGTGGCCAACTGGCAGAAAGGCTGGCAGTGGTTCACCGCCAACAAAGAGCGCATTACTCTGACGGCGTCGAGTGCGGACAGTCTGACCCGGTTGAATGACGGCGAACTGATGCTGACACCCGCCTGGGAAGATCATCTGATCGGGCTACAAAAAACAGGGGCCATCACCGCCCGGCTGAAATTCTATATTCCGCAGTTTGGGATGCCCAGCGGGGGAAATCTGGCGGCTATTGCCGCCAATAGCCCCCATCCGGCGGCATCAAGGGTGTTTCTTGACTGGTTGATCCGGGCTGATACCCAGAAAGAACTGAACAGGGTATTTGGCTCGACGCCGATGTATAAGTCGGTTGTCTCGGATGTCAGCCCCCCGGCAACGGCGGTGAAATTTTACGGTAGGGCTTACAGTATGCAGCTGAAAAAGGAATTTGTCCGTCAGGTGATGTTGCCATGATGGATGGCTCCACTGGCAACGGGAGATCAGTTTTGGCGAAATTGGCCCCGTTTGCCTTGGATTTTTTGCTTAATGTCTTGCGACGGTTTCCTTAATATGATTATTTGTTTACCCATTCTTATATGAATTAGGTAATGCTGTGGCAAGCTTGGAAGAATTTATCGGTAATACACCGCTGGTAAAATTACAACGAATGACAGAAAACGTTGATGCTGAAATTTGGGTGAAGTTGGAAGGCAATAACCCGGCGGGTTCCGTGAAAGATCGGGCGGCGTTTTCGATGATCCGGCAAGCGGAATTACGCGGAGAAATTGCGCCGGGTGATATTCTGATTGAGGCAACCAGCGGCAATACCGGTATTGCACTGGCGATGATCGCGGCGGTAAAAGGCTATCGCTTAAAATTATTAATGCCTGAAAACATGAGCCTTGAGAGGCAGGCATCAATGCGGGCTTACGGTGCCGAATTAATTTTGGTCAGTAAAGAATTGGGAATGGAAGGTGCACGGGATTTGGCGCAAGAAATGGAGAGAAACGGCGAAGGAAAAGTGCTGGATCAATTTAATAATACGGATAATTCACTGGCTCACTTCAATACCACTGGCCCGGAAATCTGGCGGCAAACCGCAGGGCGGATCACCCATTTTGTTTCCAGTATGGGAACAACAGGCACAATTAGCGGAGTGAGCCGCTATCTGAAATCTCAGTCAGACAAAGTGCAAGTGACCGGATTACAACCTGCGGAAAATAGTCATATCCCCGGTATTCGCCGTTGGTCTCCGGCCTATATGCCGGGCATTTATCAGAAGGAGTTGGTGGATCGGGTTTTGGATATCAGTCAAGCGGAAGCGGAAACGACAATGCGTTTATTGGCGCAAAAAGAAGGCATTTTCTGTGGTGTCAGTTCTGGTGGAGCCGTTTCCGGGGCGTTACGCATTGCAGCCGAAAACCCTGGTGCCGTTATTGTCGCGATTATTTGTGATCGTGGTGACCGGTATTTGTCCACCGGCGTTTTTAATTAACACGCCTTTTGTCGTTTTATCTCACCTTTCATATTCCAGGCTGTAGTGTTGTGGGTTGCACTATGGCTTGATTGCATAGATCTAATAATGAATCACCATTAATTATATTTTTTAATTAACGGGCGGTTTAATAGAGGAATTTTTAATATCATCTCTTATTTTATCCATATATTAAAAATCTATTTTCTATATTGAATGAATTTTATTTATATCCTCGGTTTGAAGATTATAAAAAAAGGAGGGTATATTACTCTGCGAAACCTTTTTATAAATTTCAATAATTATCTTCTTACTAAGAATAATTTAATTAATATTTTATATTATGGAAAAAGCGATGGATTGTTATTAATCTGCGTTGAATTATCTGTTTTGCTAGATGAATATCCTGAGTTTTTATTTTAGGGCGATAATAATCCCGTGCGGTAGCTATGCTTTTTATAAACCATCCAGATAATTATTGCAGACAAAAAAACAAATGAAATTAAGGTTGTAAAGGAAAATCGTGATGAATATATCTGAGCGTAAGAAATTAGTGTCTGAATATCTTTGCAAACTTTCTGGTCAGCAGGATTTAGGTGATAGCATTAATATTTTCGAAACAGGGTTGGTTAACTCTCTGGCTACTATCCAACTCATCTCCTTTCTAGAAAAAAATTTCAAAATTAAAGTTGAAATTGATGATCTCGATAATGCTAATTTTTCGAGCATTCAAGCGGTTTGCCATTTTTTAGATAAAAAGGTGGTCGCAAATGTTTAATCGCTTTTTATCACCTGTGCAGCAAGAATGGCGACAAACATTTGAGCGATTTTCGGCAACGGAAGTGGCACCTTATGCTGACGAATGGGATTTATCAGAAGCAATACCAGCCAGTGTGGTGCAGTAACTTGCACGTCATGGTTGGTTGGGCGGATTGGCAAAAACAGAAAATGGCGGACTGGGATTTGATGCTACCACATTCGGGTTACTGAATATGGCCATCGGTGCCGGAAGTGGCTCGCTCACTGGTTTGTTGAATGTCCACTCAATGATGTTAAAAACCATCGAGGATTGGGGTTCCCAAGATCAAAAACAACGCTTTTTGTCACCGTTGGTCAAGGGTGAAATTATTGGTGCTTTTGCTCAAACAGAAGTTTCTGCCGGCGGAGATTCTAAAAATCTATCGACCCAGTTTGAAGATCATGGGGATGAGCTGAGTATTAACGGGCAAAAAAGCTGGATTACTTTTGCTCAAATCGCCGATCTCTTTCTGGTATTTGGCAAATATCAGGGGTTGGATACCGCGGTATTGGT
>NZ_JAQRFJ010000095.1:0-7513 GCF_028599065.1 Xenorhabdus sp. PR6a
TCAGCAAGAAAGCGTGCTTCTTTGATTATACTGCCCGAATTGTTAATCGGGCAGTTTCAGAAAGTCACTAATATTGCTTCTTCCAGTCAAAAGGTAACAGTTCACTGAGAAACAAAACCTTTTCTTGCATGACTTTTACTTCTGCATGGATATTTTCTGGATGTATTTGGCTGATAAACTCCCGGCAACGTCCACAGGGGGGAAGGATATTGCCATGCCGGTTAACCGCGATAATCCTGATTATCTGCGTTTCGCCCTGTTTTATCATCTCCGCAATTGCACCGTGTTCGGCACAAAATCCCATGGAACAGGCGGTATCAATATTAATTCCGGTATAAATATGACCTGATGTGCTTTGAATAACCGCAGCCACATGACCATATTTAATGTATTTATTGAGTTGTGTTGGCGAGATTAATTGATGTGCCACATGTTCCATTTCGTCAAAAGAAATCACAAACTACTCCTTACTGATGATTGAACAACACAATAAATAGACGGCTTAATCTTTTATATTCCGGATAAGCTCAACAACCGATTGTGCCATCTCCTGCTCATTATCGCCTTCAACCCGGATAATCACCTCCATACCATTTTTAATTCCCATCGACATCACCTTAAACATACTTTTTAAATTAGCGCTTTTCTCTCCCCTGATAATTTCAATTTTTCCATGGTAATTCTTGACAAAATTACACAGTTGGACACAGGGGCGGGTATGTAACCCTGATGGCGCCGTCACCACAACAGAATATTCAACCATAAAATTTACCTGCCAATAAAAATAAGATTAGCATTTTGTTAATGAGCCGCCACGAGTTTGAATAACATCCTGATACCAGTAAAACGAATCTTTCTTATAACGGGCTAGATCTTTAATATCTTTATCTGTTCGATTGACATAAACAAAACCGTATCTTTTTTTATATCCATTGCTGGTGGAAAGCACATCAATAAAACTCCACGGATTATAGGAAATAACCTCAGCCCCATAATTCATCGCGCGTTTAATCGCATGAATATGCTGTTGAATATAGTTAATGCGATAATCATCATGAATAGAACCATCCGATTCCAATTTATCATCGGCACCAAAGCCATTTTCAGTGATCATCAATGGCTTCTGATAACGGGTATATAAATCACGCAACAGATACTCCAATCCAATGGGGTCAATTGTCCAATCCCAGTCTGTGCTATCAAGATGTGGGTTTTTATGGATTTGGTAGAAATCCGGCTGAATTTCATGTCCATCTATTTGCCCTTTAATACCGGTTGGATTAAACCCATCCATTCGCCGTTGAGCACCTTTTGGTGCGGCAGCAGCAGCATGGCTGCAATAATAATTAATGGCCAAAAAATCAGAATAGCCTTCTTTAATTAATGCTATATCACCCGCTTCGATACGCGGTGCCAGCCCCTGATTTTCCAGATAGATTAATGCGGATGGGTTATAGTGCCCTTTCAGATAGATATCGGTGAAATAGTAATTACGCAGATCATTGGCATTTTGCGCCGCTAAATTATCTTCCGGTTTGCTGGTGAGCGGATAAATAGCGGAATAGCCCAAAGCCGCGCCGACCAACCCGTTGGGAACCCATTGATGAACTAATTTGCAGGCGATAGCATGGGCAAGATTCATATGATGATTGATCTGATATTTGATCTGTTCATCATGCAGGTAGTGCTCTGGAATCAAACACTTTTTCGTCCAGAATTGCACAATAATACTTTGTTCATTGATGGTCAGCCAATATTGCACTTTTTTGCCAAACTCTTTGATCACAAATTCGGCGTAATGAGCAAAATCTTCAACGCTTTGCCGATTGATCCAGCCATGATATTTTTCGACCAGCGCCATCGGCATATCATAATGGTATAGCGTCGGAATGGGCGTTATGCCATTTTCCAATAAGCCATCAATAAGATTGTGATAAAATTCCACGCCCTTCTTATTCACTTCCCCGATACCGTCCGGAAAAATACGCGACCATGCAATGGAAAAGCGATAAGATTTCAAACCAAGCTCTTTCATTAATGCAATATCTTCTTGATAGCGATGATAATGATCGCTGGTGATATGCGTATCTGCAAAATCGGGATTATTATTGATGACATCTTGTTGTGAAAGTTTTTTACCGTATTTTTCCGCAGCCCCTTCAACCTGATAAGCACTGGTTGATGCTCCCCAAAGAAAATTTTCTGGGAATAAATGGTTATTTTCTGTCATGATATTTTCCTTTTATTGATTTGCATTGGTCATATTATGAATAAATTCATACAGGCTAATGATTTCTTTTCTTAAATTAAGCTCGCTGCGTATCGTCATTAATGTATCCTGAGCATGAATAAACAGGAGATCTAAATGGAAACTTTCACCTTGCGTCTCTTTTTGAATAATCTCAGTTTGTGCATGATGAGCAGAGAGCATCATTTTTCTGGCTTTTTTCAGAGATAAATGGGCATTTTCAAAATCCCCCTTATGGGCATATTTAATGGCTTCTTCACTTTTTTCTCTTGCATTACCTGCATTGAGAATAATCTCCAGAGCAACGGGGGTTAAGATATTGTCCTCACGGTTCATTTTTAAAGTTCCTGATAACATTAAACAATTCAATCCTGCTGACGAGTAGTGGCATTTTCTTCCTCAATACGTTGTTTTTCATAAACCTTAAAGAAGGGATACCAGGTGATAAGGAAAACCGCCATCAGTACCACATAGCAAATAATCGCCCGCCAGTCTTCCGTAATGATGACACTGGAAAACGGAGCTGGTATCTGACCTACTTGAATCATTTTGGCCGGTATATTTAGCCAATCTGAACGCATGAAAATCCAGACGATAATTGGACTGGTAATGGCATTGATCCACATTGGCAGCATTAAGAGTGGGTTGAGGACAATCGGCGTACCAAACACCAACGGTTCATTAATATTGAAGAAAGACGGGCCGATGCAAATATAGCCTGTTGTTTTCAGTTCTCTGGATTTTGAAAACAACATTAAAAGATTCAGGGCAAGCGTGGCACCAGTTCCTCCCATTGTAATCAAAGCCGCGGTAAATAGGGTTTCGTAAGTCACAATATGGGTCGGCGGTTGTCCGGCAGCAACCTGCGCAATATTAGCACTGATCCCAAGCATGAAGATGGGCATTTGCAGCCCCGTAAACGTCCAGACGGAAATGCCCATCGACATCGCGATTGCAGGGATAAGCGCCATGAGGATAAAGCCCGGCAGGGTTTGCCCGAACGCCGCGATAGGGGAAAAGAATGACAGAAGTTTGGAAAAGACATCAATATCAAAGGCAAAGACCAACAATGTTCCAAGTCCGATGGAAATCAGTATGGGAATAATTGCGTGTATCCAACCGACAACGAAATCAGGCAGAGAGCTCTCTTTCAAAAAACCTGTCTTGGTATATAAATGAAAGAGATAAGAAACAAACAGCCCTGTGACAATGCCTAATAAAATTCCCGCTGGGCCAAAACGGTCAAAGCTTACGATCATATTGCCATCGGTAAATTCTGGCTTGATAAACATCATGTAAACACAAATCGAAGTGAGCCCCGCGATTAGCGTATAACGAAAATGATACAGCTTCTCCATCATTTGGTGAGCAATCATAAAAGCCGTAATTAAACCGAGCATCCCGAAGGAATAATTGGCAATTTTTCCAAGGTCAGGCAAGAATAAAAAATAAGAACGAAATACGTTATAAAAAAAGATAAGTGAACCGGCTAAAATAAACGGTATATTTTTTTGCATTGCCCCAGAAATGGCGGCTACCCAAGGTCGCTTGGTAAAATTTTGCATAGCAGGGGCAAATGAGTCGGATAACCAAGACATAAACGCTTGCATTCTGTATCCCTCTTTAGTTATTTTCCACTAAAATTCCTTGGTAACGCTATTTTAAATGGTCGAGTTAGTTTTTCAGGGTATTTATGGCTAACTCAAGTAAGGCTTTACCATCTAACCGGCCATAGATTTCTTGTGGTACCACCATGACGGGAATATGATAACGGTCGGCTTGTTTCTGGAACTCTTTCTGCTGTGAAGCATAGTGTGGCCCAAGAAAGAGAATATCGATGACAGAAAAATAGTCTGCCACCTCACTTTCACTTCTGGCTTCAACGGTAACAGGAATACCCTTATCTTTTGCCTCATTACGGGTTCTGGTTGCCAGCATTCCACTGGATATACCCGCTCCGCAGCATAGCATAATAAATGTTTTTTTCATGTTGTCCTCTTATTGTTACGTTTTTCATTAACTTCTATTTTTCGATAAAAATACACTCTCTACTGTTTTCGTTGCATGTTCAAATGACTGTTTGCACTCATAGAGGGCAAGTTTTTATTTTTAAATAAAAATATTAACAGTAATATGGTGGCGTTATTTTGAATTTTATGGGTGTTATTATGCTAAGGACTAAACAGAAAGCGTTATTAGATTACCTACTCACGCAGAATATGCCTGTTTCAGCATTGAAATTATCTCAAGTCTTAGCGGTATCAATAAGATCTGTGAAAAATTATGTTACGGAGATTAATGAACGACACGAGCAAAAAGTTATTATTTCCAGCCGGCAGGGATACTTATTATCCCACAATTTATTATCAACACAAATAGTCAGTCAGTTACATTGCCAGAAAAACAATTTACCCAAAACTTATCAAGAAAGGGCTCATTTTATTATTAAAGAGATCTTGTTATTTAAGCGAAGTAGTAATATATATGACCTCAGTAGCGATTTATGTATTAGTGATTCTACCTTAAAGGCATTGGTATATAAAATGAACTCATCATTTGAGCGCTTCAACGTAAAATTTTTATGTAAAAATAGTCATATTGAAATCTCAGGCGCTGAACATGATCTAAGAAAACTGGTTTCTTATACCATCTTTGAGCAAACAAGTTATCGTTTTATTGACTTAAAAGTATTGGAAAAAACGTTTGAAAGCGAGAAAATCAAAGAAGTCATTGAAATAATTACAAATGTTTTTGAGCGATGGGAATGGTATTTGAGTGATTTTGCCTATACTAACCTTGTTTTACACTTCCTGATACTGATTGAACGATTAAAACAGGAAAGATATTTAGAGAATCAACGATTATCGATAGAAAATAGTGATCTGAGATTGATCTCAGATGAATTATGCGACAAACTTCAACTCAGTTTTGGCATTTTTGTTCCTGAAAACGAAAGAAAATCGTGCTACCTTTTTTTGAAAACAAATACAAATTTTAATAAGGCAGATAATGAGGTTATTGATTCAGTTGGCGCTGAACTTTACCAATTTACGCGGCAAATTGCTGAATCCGTGCAAGAACATTATCTGATTAACCTATCCTCCGATGATTTTATTTCTTTATTGTCTTTACATTTATCGGGATTACAAACAAGACTGAAATATAAGATCTACACGAAAAACCCCATGTTGGAAACCATCAAAAAGGAATGCAGAATTATCTTTGATATTGCTATCTTTATTTCTTTGCAACTCAATCACTTTTTCAATAATACATTGAATGAGGATGAAATTTCTTTCATTGCATTACATGTCGGGGCGGAATTTGAACGGCAGAAAAGAAATGTCACTAAAATTAAGGCCGTGCTCTTGTGTCCGAGTTATCGCGGAATTGAAAATAAAATCTACCATCAGCTATTACGTGATTTTGGGGATGAGATCAATCTTATTAAGGTGATAGCTCACCCTTCTGAACTGGAGGGCATGGAAGTTGAGTTATTGATTACAACGATAAGTTTTTCTCCAGGGCGTTATTATGAAACGGTCTACATTTCTCCTTTCCATTTAAGGGATAAACATTCTGAGCTGATGGAAAAAATTGATATCGCTAAGGCAAACCGGAAATGGGCAACACTAAAGCGAAATATTGATTTGTTCTTTGATCCCGGGCTTTTTCTTTTTAACCCCGATTTCCGTGACCGGAACGAACTTATCGAAATGGTTTGCCAGAAGATGTTAGCAAAGAGCTATGTGGAAGCGGATTTTATTGATTATGTCTATGAGCGTGAGAATGCCTCTTCAACCGCTTTTGGCATTTTAGCGCTGCCTCACTCAATAAAACTGGATGCGGTGAAAACCTGTATTGCTGTCGCCATCAGCCCAAAAGGCATACGCTGGGGCAAAAACGAACGTGTGCATGTGGTATTTTTGAGCGCAATAAACCGGGTAGACAAAACCGACTTTACTGAGAGTTATGATGCCTTGTTGGATATCTTCCATCACGATGGGGTTATTCGTGCACTGAGTAAACTTACTGATTTTGAAAAGTTTCGGGATATTTTGACGGGATATAAATACCATTAGTTGAGGGTATTTTGTTGTTGATATATTGATTTATGCATAAATGAATAACAAAAAACCTCTTTATAATTTAATGTTATTTTTATGGTTGTTTAATTAATAGCGTTCTTCATCTGGTTTATGAATTGTTTAAAATAAGTCTTTTAATGTTGTGGTGTTAAAAGAAATAAATAATGATGAATTTAATATATAAGGTGTCTTTCATGTTTCTATTTTTTATGAGAGTTTTATTTTAATTATTACTAACAAAAAATGTGAAATGAATCACGATTCATGATTAAAGTGGCTTGTTTTATAAGAAATGGATGGAGGTTTTTGTGAGTCAGTCTTTATTAAATGGAAATAATAAAAAAACAATGTTAAGCCGTTTTTTTATTGCTGCTAAAAAGTATCCAGAAAGAATAGCAATCAAAGAAAATCAAAGGGAAATGAGTTACTGTGAACTACAAAATTGTATTATAAGTATATCTGATGAATTGCGAAAGAGAGGGGTTAAATTAGACGATAGAGTTGCTGTAGAACTTTCCCACTCTGCGGAATTAATAACTGTTTTGCTCGCTATACAGTGTGTTGGAGCTGCATATATTCCAATTGATAAAAAAGCACCTAAAGAAAGAAATCAGTTAATTCTTAGTGATGCTTGTCCTGTTTTAATCATTAATGATGATAGTTCAATTTTACATAGAGATAAAAAAGAAGTTATTAATTATACACAAAAAACTTTGGGGTATGACGGATCACTATTACAAGAAATTGCATATATAATATATACATCTGGAACTACTGGTAACCCAAAGGGAGTACCAATTACTCACGAAAATTTGCTTTCATTATTTGATGCAACAGAGTGTCTTTATCATTTCAATGAAGAAGATACTACGCTTTTATATCATTCTTATTCCTTTGATTTTTCCGTATGGGAGATGTGGTCTGTTTTAGCATATGGTGGTAGATTAGTGATACCAGATGAAGAGACGCGAATAACGCCACATAAATTGGCTAAATTAGTTAGAGATGAACACGTTACTCTACTAAACCAAACTCCGACAGCATTTTCTATTAATTCCGGTGCATTTTCTAAATATAGAGTAGAGGAGTTTTCATTGCGTTTTATTATGTTTGGAGGAGAGAGGCTAAATTTTCAAACACTTAGAAGTTGGTATCAACAATTTGGTTTGCATTCACC
>NZ_JAQRFJ010000096.1:0-7478 GCF_028599065.1 Xenorhabdus sp. PR6a
AAATTTCAGATAGTACCCTAATAGAAAAACAAATTGATACATAAGGTGTACAGTGAGTACAGAATTTAAAAGCAACTATACACTCATTATATTTGGATACATGATTATCAATACAGTAATAAGGGCAGATCATTAAATAACCTGCCCTTATTTTTTATCCCATATTAACCGATTGTTATCGATTGATAGATAGACTGATGGGTTTATTTAATCAGTATCCAATTCTTCACGTAACGCCTGCAAGGCTTCTCGGGTCATTACCGCCAGTGTCCGATAAAAACCACTCGTTGCATGAGCTTCAACTTTACCGAGAAATTGCCCGCACCAAGGCAATAAGTACTCATCAAACAACTTAATTTGTGCCTGCACTTCATCTTCCGCCGCCTGATCTTCCAACCAAGATGCGGCCAACAATAACGCGCCAAATTGATCAGCAGGCGCATCAGACAGAGGCATACCCCGCTCCACTAAAAACTGACGGACCTCGCTTTCATCCTTATCGGTATAATCAGAGCGGCAGACTGCAACGCTCGCAAACTCGCCGGTAAATAAGGCATGATAATCCGCTTCAATCACCGATAATTCACTGTGTTGCTGTAACCTGTCCAACAATACATCCTGCTCCAACGGCCATAATGGTTTCAATTTTCCCTCCGCAATCATGGTGATCACGGGTTGCAAAACAGGATCTTGTGGTGCCCGGTTAAACAATGTTCCCAATATGCGGCAAACAATAGAAAATTCGTTCATAGTTTTATCCCCCCAATAACTTATCTAAATAGTGAATCACGTTATTGTCCCTAATTGCCTGCCTTGCTGTAAAGTAACTTAATAACCGAGGGTCATATCAACGAGGCCGCTGGGGGATTCACCTTTTTCGATTCGCCGGATATTTTCACAAATGATATCCATCGCTTCATCAGGCATCGTTTTTGCCGCAATATGTGGCGTGATATTGATACGCGGATGAGTCCAGAAGGGGTGAAGATTTGATAAGGGTTCTTCAACAAAGACATCAAGCGTAGCACCGGCAACATAACCTTTATCAATGGCAATCAGCAAATCTTGTTCCACGAGTTGGGCACCGCGGGCAATATTGATCACATAGGAACCCGGTTTTACTTGCTGAAATAATGAAAGATTTAAAAGACCCCGTGTTTCTGGGGTATCCGGCAGGATATTAATCAACACCTTGCATTCAGAAAGAAAATCGCCTAACTGCGCTTTCCCATAAAAACTCTCGACATGATCAATTTGTTTTGGCGTTCGGCTCCAGCAGCGAACACTAAAATCAAATTCCCGCAATTTTTCAATCACGCTACGTCCCAAAACCCCCGCTCCCAAGACACCAATAACAAACTCCTTTCGATTATAGGGAGGCATGGGATGCCAAAGACGCTGTTCTTGATATTGTTTATATTCGTCCATGCGGCGGAAGTAGTATAAAACGGAGGAAACCACATATTCCTGCATTTGCCGAGCCATTCCGGCATCTTCAAGACGTATTAATGGGATCGCTTCCGGTAACGTACCCGGATTTTCCAATTCTTGATTAAGGATGGCATCCACTCCCGCACCAAGCGAAAATATGCCTTTGATATCCTGGCGGTTAGCCAGCATTTCATAGGACGGTAACCAAACTAAAGCATAATCAGCAGGCGCATTATCACCACTCACCCATTGCCGGACATTCGCTTCGGGTAATCTGGTTTGTATTCCTTGGATCCATTTATCAGAATTAAAATGAGAGGCAGGGTGAAAGAAAATGATGTTCATAAAATTTCATTCCTTTTTGTTTTTTAATAGAGTTAACTTATTGCTGAACGGTTGCAAGCCTCTGGTAGAAAGAGAGGAATGAAAATATTGATAATGTTATCTGGTTAACAAATTTGCTGTGATTTATTGCAACAAAAGCCATCTTTTACTCTCGAAACCGATTACTGAGCACACAAATTGTTTTTTATTTGTCTAATTGGTCAAAAAGCCTGAAAAAATCGTCATAAGCCTGTTGACGCCTGCCCTGCTTTTCCCTATAGTAGCGCCCCGTTGCAGCGATGAAGCCAAAAGAAATTTACTGCAATAACAAAATATGGTGAGGTGTCCGAGAGGCTGAAGGAGCACGCCTGGAAAGTGTGTATACGTGAAAACGTATCGAGGGTTCGAATCCCTCCCTCACCGCCATATTCGATGAAAGAGCCTGAACAAAACGCTCAGGCTTTTTTTATTTCTTAACTATGAAAATAGTTAAGTGCAACAAAACACGGTGAGGTGTCCGAGAGGCTGAAGGAGCACGCCTGGAAAGTGTGTATACGTGAAAACGTATCGAGGGTTCGAATCCCTCCCTCACCGCCATTTTTATGGGAAAGCCCGAACTGATGTTCGGGCTTTTTTATAGAAAAAAGGAAAATATAACTTAGCAGAACTTATCCCAACTACCTTTATCTGTTATTTCCCCCATTTCTCCATTTGGTAAAATTTCTCGTATAATATAAGGACACATCCCATTACCATCTTTGTCTTTACTCTGGAGATAAATAAATTGATCACTACCAGTAACATATACAAATCCTACATCGTAATGACTATCCCAATAACCACTTTCTACAATCTCTTTATGTCCTTTTTCATCGATTTTCGCAATCATCCAATAAGATTTAGGCGTACTTTGTGATTTATTAATAAAACTCTTGGCTAATCCGAAAATATACTGCTCTTCCCCAAGAGCAAAAGGAAATATTAATTCATAGAAATTTGTCCATTTTTGTCCTGTAGATATTTGCTCTCCTATCTTTCCACCTGACACAAATTTATGTACCGTTACCAGATGATCACTCTTATGTTGACGGAAAAGATACTGTTGATTATTAATGGAATAAGTAAAAACCGTTCTAATATACTTTCCATCGGCAGAAGGAGAATTTTCACAATCCAGATTACACTGAAAATGAATTTGTTCGATTGCGTGAACTGTTTTGTTGGCATCCAGGAAACCCGTTAACGTTACCGTTTCACCCTCTTTATTAGTATCATAAAGTTCAAAAGTTGCATTTCCTGATGTATCAGTAGTAACAGAAGTCGCTTGAACTTGACTCCCTTTCTCAAAAGATGCCGAGCCTGTAACACTTAGATCTAACTTACGATTGGCAATATTTATCCCTGAACCTGTTCCTGTAAGGATCGCCTTAACCTTATTACTCTGCACACCATCCGCCACTGCATGGTCATTAATTACATTAAAATTAAGTGAGTAATGTGCCGTAGTCCCGAAATGATAGGGTTGTACAGCAATTTGTCTACCAGTCTCCTGAAGAAAAACAGTCAACTGACCATCACCAGCACCAGCCGGACCTACGATCGAGACAGAGGCTTCTCCTGTGCCATCTGTCTGACAAGATAGTTTTTTTTGGCCTGACTCCTGACCATTAATGATAAAGCTACCTAATGAACATTCAACAATTAACTCTAACTTATCCAATGCAATAAATTCGTCATAAGCTAAAAACTTAATATTAGTAGCTGGCCTTCCTTGAAAGAGATCATAAGATTGAAAAAATTTCACTGAAATAGTCATATTATTTTACCCAAAATGTAAGAGGAACGACGAAGACAATAGTATTTCTAATAAATTAGATAAAAATACCGCTTATACTAATAGTAAAATCATAGAAACAGATTTCTTGAATTTTAATATGCAAACTAATTTCATCTCTTTTTTATTTGTATCAAACAATAACAAATAACTACTTTTAATGATTTAATTTTACATAATAAAACAGGAATCAATTTTTGCTTTGACATTATATTTAACATGGATCTTTTATCCACTTTATTTTTTATCTAACATTTTATCACCCTGTGCTTTGATTCATATTATTTATATCAACCAAGTGGTACTATATTGATTTACTTTCACATTGTGAATATAAAGCTCATAAGATAGCAACTCAATATTATTGAGCTTAAGATAAATTTGATATCCTGCCCCTTAGATTAACCATATGAAAACAAAAAGCCAATGATAAAAAATTATCAGTTGATAGCTTTTTATTATGGATTATTTTTACACGTTTATTTACCGAACTCTAATAATTAAAATTTTCAAAAAAAACAACTAATTATGCCTTATGAACTTCAAGTTGCAGATCATAAAACAAAATCCGCTGATTATCCCTTCCCTAGCACCAATAAAGACTAAACTTTTTCACGTAATTCCTTGGCAATATTGCCTTTACATCAGGTTCTCCCGGTTGGCTAATCTCAATCGCGACCATCACCTCAGAAAATGAATAGACTGACATTTTTTCTCCTTATCAAAACATATGGGCAAGAATAGTAGATTAACAACAAAAATCGGGAGATAGACAATTCATTCGGTTGCAGAACAGGCACTCATAAACGACACATACCTGTCAGGCTTTTTTGTTATTTCTATAATAGGGAATAAATAAATTAAGTGTCCCGCCCCAAAACACACCATCGGTCAAACCACAGATAAATCCAAATATCACATTAAAATTGAAAGAATATAACAACTCAGAGTGAATACTCATCATGGCAGAAAGAACAAACTTCACGATAAAAACAATAACAATCAGAATCAAAGTTAAAGGCGTTCCCGAACGGATGATTAGGCCATTTTCATTATTTTTTCTTAATCTTGGTTGGTTACGCCATAAGCCCCACCCGATAGTTCCTCCCACAATGATCCCTGCAATCAGTGCTAAAAATGCTGAATCTGAGAATGTCGTTTCATTTAATACACTGTAAATAGCCCATATAAAAAATAATATTGGCATAAAAAACAGCCGATCAAGACGCATTTCTCTGTCATATAACGCTTTGATACCCCGTTGAATCAGAAAAATGAATAAAATCCAAACCCAGATAGGCGTACCTTTAATAATGGCTAAAATTGACATATCATTTCCCATTTTAACGAGCGTTAAGCTCTTCATATTTTAATAAAACAGACCATCACTCATGTTTACTCACCATTAAGCGATAAGAAACTATCGATTCTTACTATGATATGAAGAAGTCATTCTGTTCATATCAACTGCCAATGACAGGCCAGATTAAAAGTAACATACATAAATAATACCAAATGTAAACCACCTCCATTTCACACTGACTTTTTTCTTGACGATTTATCAAAAAATATGAAGAATGTCGCCGATGGTAACTTGATCCTGCCATTAACTTCTCTCTTCTCACTATATAGGGGATATGCGGTGACATTTTTAGGAATAGTCAACAGCAAGGAACATAAGACATGGAAACATCCAACACCCTTTCTCCCTTGTTTTCATTTTTATGAAATTCATGAATCAAAACCTACCAAAGTATCTTCAGAAGCAATAATTCAAGCTGTAAAAGACTTTGAAACGCCTGATGATTTATTGATTAAAACCTTGTTGGCTATTAGAAACACACCAGATTATTTACTTAATAAAATAAAAAGAAAGGTCAGAAACCATGAATTTGGTTTAATAACCTTTACCGTACTGAATGAAAACAGCCATGAAATATCAATGGGATTGACGGGTCGATTTTGGCAAACGGATTTAGGTATTATAAAACAACCTAATCTGGAATCATTTATGCACTTTGATGACAATAAATCAGCCAAATTGGTATTACGCTTTTTCGTTAAGGAACATCTTGATGGTTATCGTTCACTGGTAACGGAAACATTCGTTTTTTGTACCACTGATAACATTAAGAAAATATTTACTCTTTACTGGCTCATCATCAGACCCACCAGTGGATTTATCCGCAAAAGAATGCTGTCGGCAATTATTAATAAATTAAAAAATAAATATGCCTGAGTCAAAATCAATTTTCTTGCCAAGGAAATATCATTATCAGGCATAATAGATTCAGATAATTAAGATTAATGTTTCCTTAATCCAAAGGACATACTCGAATCATATGACCATCAGGATCTTTTACCAGAAAAGTACGGCCAAAAACGTCAGTATAAGGTTCCTGCTTAATTTCAATATTTGGATTCTGTTGCCATTGCTCAAAAAGCTGATCGACCTCTTCGCCGGAGGGTAACATAATGCCAATCTCAGAAAACCGTGGCACGGCATTGTCTGGCTTAACACTTCCATTCCAAATCGCAAAAATCGCTTCTTTACCCGCAGCAAAGGCCACATAACGCGGGCTGGAAAAAATCGGTTCAGCATTAAAAATAGTGGCATAAAAGGCAGTAGAACATTCGATATCAGAGACATAAATCAGTTGAAGATTAGGTTTAATCACAGAAACGGATTGTTCTGTCTCGGTTTTTTCAACCACCGCCTTAAGCCTTGAAAGTGTTTCAACCAGATCTTGTGTCACTTGCTTAAAGAAACTGACAGCCTGAGCATGAGGAATATTGTTTTCAGGTGCAAAAGAAACACTCACCTGAATACCATTTGCCATACCACTTTCGTCGGTCAGAATTTGGTGACAAAAAGTTAATACTCCCATCTGTGGCAGCTTAACCTGATCAGTAAATTCTTTATTGACTTCAATCTTTGCAAGATAGAAACGAATTTCCGGCATCCCCTTTAATACCATCCTGCCATATTGCCCCGTTTTCACTTCGCCTTCGAATTCAAAATACTCAAGGTCAATCTCCCATTTTTTCCGCAAACCAAAATCGATATAGTGGGCCCAAATCTGAGATGGCTTTGCATTGATCGATGTAGAAAAAGTTAGGCTTAACATAAAAAACTCCAATAGCCAGATAGTTGATTCAGCACATTAAGAGCCCTCAAAATAGCAAGCCGATGTGACAGTTTTTGTCAGTAGCTAATGCGGTATTTTTTCCGTTTCCCGCCACTCTTTAAGCAACGACTGTCTTGAACGGGGATAACACTGTTGTTCTATCTTCAAATGGCTCATTCTGTCCGACCTGAAATGGCGAAATGTTTTTCTTAATTCACACCAACCAATGACAATACTGATATTGTCAAAATATCCCAATGCAAATGGCCAGATTGTTCTGGCTGATTGATTGTTTTTCAGATCTAAATAAGTAAAGGTGATTTTATGTCGATGACTGATCGCTTGCCGTATGCGCGGGATATCAACCGAAGGTTCAATTTTCGTTGCTGTTGGCCCAATTAATAATGAGTTGGTCTCAAGATATTGCCTAAGTTCTGTTGGGATCACTGCCGCAATTTTACTGATTGCACTATTTGCTGATGCCTTTAACTGTGGATCGGCGCGTCTGGCGACCCAACTCGCCCCTAACGCCAAGGCTTCTATCTCATTTTGTGTCAGCATCAATGGCGGTAAAACAAATCCCGGTCGTAAAACATAACCTATCCCCGCTTCCCCTTCGATTCTTGCACCTTGAGCCTGCAAAGTTGCAATATCACGGTAAAGTGTTCTTAAACTAATATTTAACTTCTGCGCCAATACTTTCCCCTGCACGGGAAAATGATAGCTGCGCAATATTTCCATCAGGGTTAATAAACGCTGTG
>NZ_JAQRFJ010000097.1:0-7304 GCF_028599065.1 Xenorhabdus sp. PR6a
GGATCTTAATCGATAACCCTTTATTTAAGATAGAAAAAAGGCTTCATTTGTGATTGGATAATTGTCGCCAAACACCCCCCCCAAAACACGCATGAAGCCTATGACAATTATCGCTATAAAACACCAGTTAATGCAATTCTTCAATGAGGCTCTTTT
This sequence comes from Xenorhabdus sp. PR6a, assembly GCF_028599065.1. Taxonomy (NCBI): domain Bacteria; kingdom Pseudomonadati; phylum Pseudomonadota; class Gammaproteobacteria; order Enterobacterales; family Morganellaceae; genus Xenorhabdus; species Xenorhabdus sp. PR6a. The sequence goes on from NZ_JAQRFJ010000097.1 coordinate 157, forward strand.
AGAAAAAATGGCTCGTCGATGTGGTTTTACCCGACGGCTTCGGTGTCTTGAACCCCGTCTGTTTATTCTTGCCCTGATACAAGTTATCTGTACGGGAAATATCACTTCAATTTCCCATTTACACCAACAAATCAATGGATTAATGCCAGAGAAAAAACACCGTATCCAATACCGGCCTTTTTACAATCAGCTCAAAAAATCCGCCCTGACTGACTTGGTCAAAATATTGGTCAAATTTGCTATTGCACAATTTGTTGAAAAGCACCTGATACCGCCCCCAAAAAAATTTCAACGATTTAAAAATATCCTCTTGCAAGATGGCAGTTCATTCAAAGTCCATTCTGCTCTATCAGACCCGTTTGCTTATCGGTTCAGCCCTTCGTTAGCAGCGGTTGAGTGCCATATGACGATGTCTTTATTCACGCAGGCCCCCACAGGGATGACGATTACGGCCGATACCGCCTCCGAGCGTGCTTACCTGCCCGCCCCGGAAACCTTACGTGACCAGTTGCTATTGGCGGATGCGGGTTACGTCGATTTTCAGTATTTTCAACAGGTCTCGCAGTATGGCGGTTCGTTTGTCGTTCGCGGAGGTCAGTCACTCAATCCCCGCATTATTGAAGCCAAAAATGCGCAGGGAAAACCGCTGCCTAAGCTGAGCAACCTCAAGTTAAAAGACATTACGCGCCGAAAAAACCGTTCAGAAGTGTTGGATCTCACCTGTCGTCGTGACGGTTTTGAGTTTCGCATTATCCGGCGCTGGGTGGCCGAAGAACGCCGTTATTGTCTGTGGCTGACGAACTTATCTGCCACCGAATTTACCGCTGACGATATTATGGTGGTTTACCGTTGTCGCTGGCAGGTCGAGTTACTGTTTAAGGAACTGAAATCGCATACAAATTGGCGGGGCTTTGCCACGCGCCAGAAATCCCTGGTTGAAAATCTTATCTGGCTGAGTTTATTGGGATTACTGCTTAGACGTAGTCTGGCAAGGCGTTTACTCCCGACAGTGTCTTTATTGAAAGCCGCCAATAATAGCTGTATTTGGCTACGGCCTATATTAAATGGTGTCCTTCAAAAGGCATGGTCAGAAATCGGTTTTTATCTGCAAGAAGCGAAGGAATACTTATCCCAAAATGCGTTCAAGACACCACAAAGAAAAATAAGGAAAAACAGTACATTGGATGAGTGTCTTGAAAAAATTAATTATTAAGATCCAGTATATGAAGTGATGATAATTTTGTGATAAACCTCATGAAAATGATAAATTATTATATAGATTCTTGAGCATAAAAGGGCATCTTAATGTGACCATTTTTGAACCTTATAACTGTTTTTCTTTAAAGTAAAAAATACACACAAAATGAATAAAATCAATATGGGTTTAAACTTCATCTGGTCATCAATGATTGCGGTGAACTTTTGGCCGTGAAATTAACCGCAGGAAATCAGGATGATCGCCACCCTGTCAAAGCATTGGCAAAAGGGCTAACGGGGTGTTTATATGGTGATAAAGGATATTTATCACAGGCTTTATGCGATGAGTTGGAAGCAGAAGGTGTCACGTTAATCACGAATGTTCGTCGCAATATGAAAGCCAAAGCGTTATCTCTCTGGGATAGACTGATGTTAAGAAGGCGATTCTTGATAGAAACGGTTATTGATCAGCTCAAAAATATTTCTCAGATCGAGCATTCAAGACATCGCAGTCAGCTCGGTTTTCTGCTGGAAATCGCCGCAGGCCTCATTGCTTATACATTCCAACCTAAAAAACCAAGTTTGAATCTACGGGATAATGATATCGCTATTCTTAAACGAAGCTGAGGTTGATTAAAGTAATAGAAGTCGGTGGTTGATAGTAAAAAAGGGAATAGGGGTAAAAAAATAAGCACACCTTTAGTTCAACTAATGTTCAATGTGCCTGTTTATAAGGGATTAAAGAGAGGTGATTGAAACTAAATCAAAAATAACCTAAATATGCCGCGTGTTTTGATAAAATAATTACACAGTGATTTTTCTCGATTTAAATGGCACACTTTTTCAATTCACGCGGCGCGCAACATGGGCATAGCTTAACTCCTACTAGTTAGGCTAATGGATTCAATGTGAGTTATTTGACGTTATTACTCATTGAAGATATTTAAGAACTAATCATTCCATAAACAGATACTTTATTTTTTAAATCACCCTTTTGAAAGGAGGATGTTTTGTTTATTTTTGATAGTAATAATTAAAATTACTGATGGTTTTTTCACGCGGTGAATAGTGATAAGCCGTAATTGAGGCGAATGAACAGGAAATACTTGTTCAAGGTTGACTAAATCCTGTTTATCGAACCATTTATTTGGCATGACGTAACTCGTAAAGTGGAATCCCAGCTTGCTCTGGTATAAGATAGTTTAAATTTAACTGATAACTTATGGAGATGATTTTTGTGAAGGATAGCGCTTCGTTAGATAACAAATTTACAGGATTTAATGCCTTTAACTTAATTTCTTGGATTGCGGTTATTGGTGGGATAAGTGTTTACCTCGCAGGGCTTTGGCGTTCAGATATGCAATTAAATGAGAAAGGATATTATTTTGCAATACTCCTTTTAGGGTTGTTTTCTTCTATTTCAATCCAAAAAACAGTAAGAGATAAAATTGATAATATACCTACAACACAAGCATATTATATTGCTTGTATTATCGCTTTTTCTGCCTCTATAGCATTAATGGCGATTGGTTTGTTTAATGCTGACTTATTGCCAAGTGAAAAGGGGTTTTATGGGATTGCTTTTTTCTTGTGTTTATTCGGTTCCATTGCTGTACAAAAAAACATTAGGGATATGGAGCACATTAAATCACCAATAAAAAAAGAATTGAATACTAAATTAATCAGTGAAGATGATTGAAGACAAGGCCAGCATTAAGCTGGCCTTTTAACATATAGCCAAAGTTACGTTATGCCATAACTTAAGGCAATTTTCCAATCTTCGCGTCCACAACCACTCCGACAATATGCACGTGATTACTTAGAGAAATCATATTGTATTGAGGATTCAATGGTTTTAAAAAAGTATCATATCCTTCGGTAACCAGTTGCTTGAAAGTCAGTTCTTTCTCTCCATCAAGTTTCGCTACGACTAAATTGTTGGGAGCTGGTTTAACTTCTGGATCAACTAAAATGATCATGCCTTGTGGTATGCTTAGCCCATTCGGCGATACCATTGAATCACCTTTTACTTCCAGCCAAAAAGCACGTTGTGAGCATTCAACAGAAGTTTCATATCCCTTTTCAGTACGACTTGTTTGATATTTTGATGCGGTATCTTCGAACCAATTACCTGCATTTACCCAGTCGAGTAGTGGGTATTTCTGATGGGTGCGTGTATGACCAGCAAATGCAGCATTATCACCATAAAGAACAGAGACCAGTTTCCTGGCTTGTTTATCCAGCGCTGGACTGAAATCCGCAATCTGGACTGCCAATTTTTGGGCAAAATAAGCTGCCATCTCTAAATTAAGGGCATTTATCCCATTGAGATAGTGTGAAATTGCACTTTGTGTTTTGCCGATTTCTTCTGCAAGCGTTTCTTGAGAGATGCCAAGTTGTTTTTTCCTGGACTCAAATATCTCTTTTAAGCGTGCTGCATCTGCAAGTTGTTCTGCTGTGAGTTTCTTCTTCATGACTTCATTTTAATACCAATGCTATTAAAATGATAAATACTAAAAGTATTGAAATATTTAGTACTTTAGATATTATTCTGAGAGAGGAGGAAGAAGCAGATGGAAAAAATCTCATTATCAGAATATGTAAAGTTGAATGGCCAAGTTAAAGCTGCGCGTTTGGTGGGGGTTCATCAAACAGCGATTAGTAAGGCATTGCGTTCGGGGCGTAAAATATTTTTGATTCGTCAGGAAGATGGAACCTACAGAGCTGAAGAGTGCCGCCCATTTCCCAGCCAAAGGCAAAGTTTATTGTGAACAAAAAAATATCAGGAGTATGATTAATTCATTTCTATTATAGGTTAGTGTTAATTATGTCGCTGATTTTATTAAAATGTTTTTTGTGTATATTGTTGAGGGAGAAAACGTGAACTCTAACATTGGTCAATACTTCAGAGCGATAGGGAGCATTCTTGACATTATGCCGGCAAATGATTACTGCGATACTTTAGATAATGATTCATCAAATGGATATTTGCTTGAAAATAAAGAGATATCTCATTGTGTTGATTCATTTCCACCCCCTGAAGTATTGAAGAATTATGAATCGATTTTACCAGGTTACGCTGAAAGAATATTCGCTCTTAAAGAAAAAGAGCAGGTTTTTCAACATGAAAAGCAGAATAAGGCGCTGGATGGATTAATAAATAGAGATAGAAGAGGGCAATGGATGGGTTTTTTCATTACGATATTTATCTTAATCGTTGCGACGGTTTTTGCTTTTAGGGGAGAAATGTTGTTTGCCGGCACGCTAATCACCCTTGATTTGGTGGGATTAGTTTCTGTATTTGTTATCGGGCGTAAATTGAATATGAAATAATTTCAAAGTAATATGTAATTATTTTTATCCGCTATCTTTTGCACTAATTATTTTCATGCAATATCAATTGAATCACTGAAATATACATCGACAAACATAAAAAAATTTGTATGATAGAGGATGTTTATGTATTAAAGATAAATTTGCGTATTATAGAGAGTTAATATGGATATTAAAACGTTATGTGATTTGTACCAATCAGGAAAAAAACTAAAATATCTTTTTTTCTGGGGGCATAAAATCGATCATTCCAACCACATAACCAAATCTTGTTTAAGTCAGTGGTATCCAGCTCAATTTACTGTTGATGATGTAAAATATTCCAGTGCGGAACATTATATGATGGCAGAGAAAGCCCGTTTGTTTAATGATCACGAAGTGCTGAAAAAAATTATCAATGCGAAAAATCCAGGGGCAGCAAAAGCCTATGGGCGCGAAATTCGTGGGTTTAATCAGTCGATTTGGGATGAACATCGGTTGAAAATAGTGATTGCAGGAAATTTGGCAAAGTTTTCTCAAAACAAGCCATTGGCAGATTTTCTATTGAATACCGGGGATAAAATATTAGTTGAGGCTAGTCCTGTTGACCGTATTTGGGGGATCGGGTTATCAGAAGACACCCTTAATATCCATAATCCTCTGACGTGGGACGGTTTGAACTTATTAGGGTTTGCGCTGATGGCTGTGCGCGATAAGTTAAGGCCATAGGTTAAAATATATAGAGTCTAACTTGATAGGCTCTATGCCTTTGCTACATCAAACTTTACATTTCGAGCCAATTAATAATTATAAACTAATCAATTTTTTCTGTTATAGAAAAAGAAATAGATAGTTATTATTCTGTACCTAATGAATATCTTTCAGGGTTGTTTATAACTTATTGATTTCAGGTTATAGTGGCCAATTGCAAAGCAATAACTTGAAGAATTCATAGGGGATCTCCTATTTCATTTTTTGGTAAATAACAATTATCAGGGAGTGATGAGATCTCTAGTTCAACATAATTCATTTCCTATTAACAAAAAACATCCCATTTATACTGCTAAAGGAACTTAATTTTGTCTGATTCAGTTTTATTTTCTGCGATTAAAAGGCCAGAAGCTGGAGTGCAGCTATTATTTCTGCATCACGCTGGCGGCTCTTGTTTTTCCTACATCGAGTTAGCTCATAAGTTATCGGAATTTATTGAGGTTTATTGTCTGGAACTTGCAGGCAGAGGGATGCGTGTTTCCGAGCCTTTTCAGGTGGATATTGAAACTGTTTTGTCTGATATTCTTGTTTCAATAAAGCGTTTAAGGTTAGGGGAAGATAAACCTTTATTACTGTTTGGACACAGTTTGGGGGCAGAACTGGCGTATCAGGTTACCCGTAGGCTTGAGAATGAATTACCCAAAAGACAGTTAGCACTTATTATCTCTGCCCGTAGTTTTAGTGATCCTGAAGGTTTCAAACATGAGCCATGTGAGGAATATTCTGACTCCTATGTTTTGAATATCCTTGAGCAATGTGAGGGGACACCGGCAGATGTTCTTGCTAACCCCGAATTGCGTAATTATGTGATCGAAATAATGAAAAATGATCTTATCTTGCTGGATTCTTTATCTCGATTACCGAAGGTGAAGTTGAATGTCCCTGCTTATGTACTCGGAGGTGATCGGGATAATAGAGTTCCTGTTTCTCGGTTGGCGGAATGGTGGCAAGTGTTACCTGCATCAGTAAAACACCAAATTTTCACAGGAAGGCATTTTTACTTGTTCAATAATAACGAGATGATTTCTTGGCTTGAAAAACAGGCCAGAGAGCTAGCGGGCAAATTTAAGCTTATAATCTAAGCAACTTATAAAACAGTAAATTGGAAGATTCATTGTATAAATATCTTATAAAATAAGTTTATACGCTATAGTAATGGGAAAGTCATGATCGGATATCAAGAAAAGAAAATTACTGTCAACGGTGCTCAACTTGCGTATTTTCATGATCATGAGAATAATAAAACGCCTTTATTGTTTCTGCATGGTGCGTTGGCTGATAGTTGTATGTGGAATCGACATATGATTGAGCTGGAAGATAGGGTATCGCCGATGGCTCTGAGTCTGCGTCATTTTGGTGGTTCTGCGAAAATAGGTGATTTTGGTATTGAAACACATGCTAATGATGTTATTGAAGTAATCAGAAAAATAGGCTGTTCTCCGGTACATTTGGTTGCATGGTCTTATGGCGCTGATGTGGCATTATTGGCAGTATTAAAAGCACCTGAACTGTTTCGTAGCCTTTTTCTTTATGAGCTTGGATATCCATCTTATTTAACTGCGGACGAATTAGCACTATGAAAAACCCAATATAAATGCAAACGCACTGGCGACGATAAAATTGCCTACCCATGTTGCTTATGGTGAATATTCTCGTCCGTTGTTTCAGCTTGTTAGTGCGTCAGCAGCAAGAAACATTCCCAATTGCCAATCGGAAGTTATTACGGGGGTAACGCATATGTTTCCGATCGAGCAACCTGTCGTTTTTAGTACAAAGGTAAAGCATTTTATTCTGAGTGTATGATTTAAACTGTGGCTAACTTATAAACATATACCCGATTATTGACTTATATTAGTCCCAATTTCTTA
>NZ_JAQRFJ010000098.1:0-7301 GCF_028599065.1 Xenorhabdus sp. PR6a
GATGATAAATGGGGTGAATTAGTCAAAGCTGTCGTTGTACTTAAGCAACAAGAAGCAATACCAGCTATAGAATTGATTAATTGGTCTAAAGAACACTTAGGGTCTGTATTTACCCCTAAAGTAATAGAAATAGTAGATTTTATTCCTATCATTTTGACCAATTCAGACGAAAAAAAAACGTAACGTAAATAGCTTGTCGACAGCCTGCTGGATACACAACTTCAGAGGGAATTCTTTTGCAAACTGGAGCAAATCTTTGTAGGCTGCGTATTAGCTAACGTTTGCCATGGTGGTCGTTTAGTAAATCGTTTTTCACGAGCTAACAGATTTCTTAATAAAACAGTATCTTGTTCATCAATACGGCTTTTTCTCAGTTACGTGTTATCGCATCGGGTAGCGTCTGGAGTTAGTGAAGAGGCGATAATGAAAAACATCCAGAAATAGTGAGTTCCAACAATGGTAAAATTCAGTTATTGGTTAACAAGGTTTTTATTTTTCATTCTCGCTATCTTTTCTGAGCCTTCCGTTGCTAGCGTAGAAAATTCTGCAACATTAAAACTGAGCTTTGATAAATATTCTGTTCCTTAGACAACTTTTATCATTGATGGTCAGCCGATATATGCGATGGTTGATACAGGTTCTTCTATGGGGTTTCACCTTTACGATTCTCAGATAAATAAAATAAAAAGACTTAAAAAAGAAAGCATTTATCACAGTACCGATTTGGCCGGAAAAAATCAGGAAAATATAAAGTATCTGGCTGATTCTTTAGATGTAAATCATATTAAATTAAAAAACGTGACCATAGTCCCGTTCAAACAATGGGGGCTAATGATTTCTAATCAAGGAAAATTGCCAGATGTTCCCGTTGCAGGTTTGGGGGCGTTTAAAGATAAACGGATAACGCTGGATTATGTATCAAATTTATTAACTATCGAAGATAGTTTTATCGGTAATACGAAGATTCCAAAAGGTTTTACTGTATTCCCTTTCCATATATCCCCTGACGGTTTGATCTTTGATGTCAAGCAGTCTGGACATAAGTACCATATGATTCTGGATACCGGTGCCACAGTATCCATGATATGGCGCGAGAGACTTAAGTCCTACGTTCCTGCAAGCTGTCTCGCGGTTCATCCCGAAATGGATAATAAAGGTTGTGAAGCCACAATGCTCACCGTCAGATCAATAGCCGGAAAACCAGAGCGTTTTGGTGCAGTGATTGTTGATGGAGATTTTCAACATATGGGTGAAGTTGATGGCCTTATCGGAAACAGCTTTCTCAGAAACCGAAAAATAATCATAGACTTTAAGAACAAGAAAGTTTTTGTTTCCGATGAGCATAGAAAAGGATAAAAATTCAACACACCTCCGTCGATAAATTTGGATTATTTATCGACGGTCATTAAGAAATAAAATCAAGAAAATAACGTTAATAATAACGCCGCTAAATACAGACCAACGCCATAAGAAGTATGTGCCATCAGGCTTCTTAATCTGGCGGTATTGGGGGCGGGTGTTTTAGAGGCTGCAATCCCCATGCCCATGCCCGGCTGCATAATGAAGAAAGGGGCAACTAAAGTCACGATACCGGTTATTAACGCGGGCAGAAAAGTGGGGTGTTGCGCCCACTCTAATCCATAAATGAGCAATAAGAAACCGGCAAAAATGATCCCAATCAGATAGTGAGCCAACCAACCCATGCCGGTTTCACCTTTCACGGGTTCAGCTTGCAGGATGCTGGTATGGATGAATTTTCCTTTGGGGATATGCCCAATCCAGCGGCCTACCATGCTGTAGTTTAATGAGGGGATGCCGAAACACCGTTTGATGAAAACTGCCCAAAGATCCATAACAATTGTTGCTCCGGCACCAATCAATATAGAATAAATAATAAACTCCAATCCTTCATTCATCTGTTGCGATCCTCCGAATTGTGGCTATCTGTAGGGTCAATCAATCTATATGCTCAATCAACGGGTACTCGAAATGGCGAAAAAACTTTGATACCATCATAGTCAATTAGTTCATTGAATATAATAATGCGGGAAGTATAAAGTCAATGTTTGATAAAGAAATTCTGGTTGAGATCGCGGAAATCGCGAAGGTGTTGGGAAATTCCCATCGATTGGTGCTGCTTGAGTGTCTGATCGATACTGAACAATCCGTGGAAAATTTGTCGGCGCTTTCCGGCCTGTCGATTGCCAATACTTCCCAACATCTCCAACACCTCAAACGCGCCGGACTGCTCCAGTCCCGCAAATCGGGCAAGCATGTGCTGTATCGCCGGAGCGAAGGGCCGATTATGGGCATTATCGCTGCACTGCAACACTATGCTGAATTTAACCGCAAAGAGATGCGCAGATTGATCGATGATTCGAGCAATCAGGAAGCTATTTCATGGGAAGAGCTGCTGGAAAGGATTAAAGCAAAGAGTATGACGTTACTTGATGTCAGGCCAAAAGAGGAGTTTGAACAGGGCCATTTACCCAATGCCATTAATATTCCGGTTGATGAACTGGAAAACCGGCTGGACGAATTGGCCTCCAATCAAGAATTGATCGCCTATTGCCGTGGCCCTTATTGCGTGCTTTCTGCCAATGCCCTCGCATTGCTGCGTGCCAAGGGAATTCACGCCCGCCGGTTTAAAAAAGGCTTTTCGGGCTGGAAAGAGGCCGGAATGCGCATTGAGACGAAATCTTAGAATGGGTTTATTTTCCCTGAAAGGTTCTGAATGCGCTCAGAACCTTTTCACTCGATGATTATAAGCGCCGTGCGCTTTTCGGCCGGAACGCAGCGACAACGGTTTCATTCGTTTCCACATACGGGCCGTCGAGCAGTTGGATACAGTAGGGAACACTGGCAAAAATTCCTGCGACTAATACCTTGCCGTTTTCGTCTTTTAATCCTTCCAGCGTCTCTGCGATGGCTTTCGGTTGGCCGGGAAGATTGAGGATCAGTGCTTGATTGCGGATCACGCCGACTTGTCGGGACAGGATTGCAGTTGGCACAAATTGCAGGCTGATCTGACGCATCTGTTCGCCAAATCCGGGCATTTCACGATCAGCAACCGCCAGCGTTGCATCCGGCGTGACATCACGACGTGCCGGGCCGGTTCCCCCGGTGGTCAGCACCAGATGGCATCCCAGTTCATCGACCAGTTCACATAATGTCTGTTCAATCAGGATTTGTTCATCAGGGATCAGGCGGGTTTCTACACTAAAAGGTGTGATAAGGGTTTTTTTCAGCCATGCTTCCAGTGCAGGCAGCCCCTTATCCTGATAAACCCCCTGTGAAGCGCGATCAGAAACGGACACGAGGCCAATGCGCAATACATTCATACAAACCTCAATTCGCTATAAAAATGAGAAAAAATAATAAAATGTGTGGCTGCAACGTGAAATTTATTGAGTAAAGGCGACCTCATTAGTCGCCTTTGAGTAAGACACTTGTGTAAAAAATAGGGTGTCAAAAAATAGCCTATCGCCGGGAATTACAGCAGATCAGCGATCATGCTCTCAAGTTTACCCTGGTCTACTGCAAACTTACGGATACCTTCCGCCAGTTTTTCCGTTGCCATGGCATCTTGGTGGTGGTTCCAGTAGAACTCAGCTTCAGTCATTGGCGCTGGACGTGCTTTGATTTCGCCTTCATAACCCAATTTGCACTCGACTTCACCTTTTGCTTCAGACAGCTCTTTCAGCAGTGCCGGAGAGATTGTCAGGCGGTCACAGCCTGCCAGTTCCAGAATTTCGCCGGCGTTACGGAAACTTGCGCCCATCACCACCGTGTTGTAACCGTGTTCTTTGTAGTACTGATAAATCTCAGAAACGGAAACCACACCCGGATCTTCATGTGGTGCGAACTCTTTCTTGTCACTGTTTGCTTTGTACCAGTCAAGGATACGGCCAACAAATGGCGAAATCAGGTAGACACTGGCTTCTGCACAAGCACGTGCCTGCGCGAAGGAGAACAGCAGCGTCAGGTTACAGTTGATGCCTTCTTTCTCCAGTTGTTTCGCCGCACGGATACCTTGCCAGGTGGAAGCCAGTTTGATCAGAATGCGATCGTTGCTGATGCCCGCGTCGTTGTACAGTTTGATCAGACGTTTTGCTTTCGCGACGCTGGCTTCGGTGTCATAAGACAGACGCGCATCGACTTCTGTAGAAATACGGCCGGGGATCAGTTTCAGGATTTCCAGGCCAATGTTGACAGCCAATTTATCGCCGGCATCAATAATTTGTTGTTCACGTGAGTCGCTTTGACCACGCGCCCATGCAACGGCTTCATCAATCAGTTGGCGATATTCTGGAATTTGCGCAGCGTTCAAAATCAGGGAAGGGTTGGTGGTCGCATCTTGCGGCTGATACAGTTTCATTGCCGCGATATCCCCGGTATCTGCTACGACTGTTGTCAGTTTACGCAGGGAAGTCAGTTTATCGGTCATGTTTAATATCTCATCGTTATACGTAAAATTATTGGCAACGTTGCCTCGCCATCCGGTGATAATAACATGGTCAAGCGCGGCTGTAAGGTAGGAAAATCGTATCGTTGAGATTCTCCCCTTGGCGTGCTTTTTTGCTAAAGTGGGGAACGTCTGGATTATGAGGAAAAAATCATGCTTATTACCCTTTCTCCTGCAAAAACACTCGATTATGACAGTCCACTCGCAACCGAAAAGTTTAGCCAACCGCCGTTATTGACGGAATCCCAACAACTGATCGAAATTTGCCGGGCACTGACACCGGCGCAAATCAGTAGCTTGATGGGGATTAGTGATAAGCTGGCGGGGTTGAATGCCGCCCGTTTTGGTGAATGGCAGCCTGATTTCACGCCAGAAAATGCCCGTCAGGCGATTTTGGCCTTTAAAGGCGATGTTTACACCGGAATGCAGGCCGAAACTTTCTCTGCCGGCGATTTTGATTTTGCCCAAACGCACTTGAGAATTCTATCCGGCCTGTATGGGATATTGCGTCCTCTCGACTTGATGCAGCCTTATCGCCTGGAAATGGGGATTAAACTGGAAAATCTGCGCGGTAAGGACCTGTATCAGTTCTGGGGTGATCGCATTACGGAAAACTTAAATACCGCACTGGAACAACAGGGCGATGATGTGCTGGTCAATCTGGCTTCTGATGAGTATTTCAAATCGGTCAATCGCAAAAAGCTGGCAGCCAAGATAATCAAGCCGGTTTTTCTGGATGAAAAAAATGGCAAATACAAAGTCATTAGTTTCTACGCTAAAAAAGCGCGTGGGTTGATGAGCCGTTTTATCATCCAACATCAACTGACCGATCCCGCCCGGCTGGTGGAGTTCAATCTGGAAGGGTATGCGTTTGATGAATCCCTCTCCAAAGGGGATGAGTTGGTGTTTAAGCGTCCCGAACAGCATTAATTTTTAGTACCATTCTCTATAAACTTCAAGTTGCGGCTCTCAAGACGAAAGCCGTAACTGCTCAATCCTCATCACGAAGTGGGGTTTGGGCATACAAAAGATCTGCGGCACGATGGCAAAGTTCCGTAAATAGGGCAATTTCACTTTGGGACATATTAGACACGACAATATCCGCCATGTTATGTCTGCTGGACTCGACCCGCTGCAAAAATGCCAGCCCTTTTGGACTCAACTTAGTGACCAGCTCACGTTTATCGTTTTCTCCCGTTTCTTGTTCAATAAATTCTTTATCTTTCAGCAGCCTCAAAATTTTAGACATTTTGGAACGGGTAAAACCGAGTTTTTCGCCAATCACACTAGGATTCATCGGCTGGTATTGTCGGAGTAAATGTAAAGTATCATATTGTGGCCATGAAATACCCTCCGGATTTGTGATGGTTCTTCTTGCCACGAGAACACACTGGAGCCAGCCCAGGGCATTTTCAAAAGACGTTACATCAGTATCATAAGTATCTTGATTATTTGTTTTCATGTGGACTCTTTTACAACCTGAATTTTGCTAGAAACTGAGCTCATTGGCCTGTTCCATATATAAAAATTTATACCGAAAGATGTTCTTATAAGGAACAGGCCTGTAAATATCCACTTATTTACGATTAAGGACAGCAAAAATCAAGAAAAAATGGCTGATCGGTTAAGGACATCCTCATAGTCATGTAATTCTTTAATTTTACCACTGTTCAATTTAAATACATTTATATATAAACAATAGAAATCTTTTTTATGGGGTAATGTCTTACCATTGAGTCGATATTCAACGATAAAAATATCGGGATTATCTGTGGGGTACAGTTCTATATCCTGAACTGATGTAAAGATCAGGGGTGCCTGACCAAAACTTGTTGAGTAATGCTCAAGTATCTGTGACTGACCTTCGATGGTATCTCGACTGGTACGAAATGGTAACTTCAAAATACCATCGTCACAAAACAGAGAAGCGAGTTTTGTCGGTGACTTTTCTAAAACTGCGGTTATATATTTATCGAACACAACGTTAAACATTATTTCTCCTTAGTATTTTATGGGTTGCTTACATAAAACAACAAATTAATTTTTCGAAAGTTTGTACATTAATATCTGGAAAATCGAGACCTAAGCCTTTAATAGCTTCGTGTGTGATTTGGTTGTTATAGGTATTATTACCAATATTCAAAGCCTTTTCTTTAAAAAGGTGGATCAATGAACCCAGAGCGATGTCATTGCCATTGACAACCATTTGTTCAAGTTTTTCTAACCATTCTGACTCAGAAGCCGTTGTTATGTTATGCCCTGTTTGTTTGATAGCCAGATATACTGGGGTAAAATCAGTGCCCTTCGGGTGGAATAAATGGTAGTTTAGATGCTCATGTTCCTTATCAGAAGTTGATAAGGCCACAATGGCCTGACTGACGAAATCAACAGGTAATAGATCAGTACTTAGTAATTCAGGATATGGTGCTATTCCCATTTGGATAAAGCTTTTAATTTGTCGCCATAAAAAATCATCTTTTTGACATGCGCCAGTAACACTGTCACCTGATATACGCCCTATCCGATAAATATTGATATCGACACCTTGATATCTGGCTTGCTGCACATATTGTTCAGCTACCCATTTACTTTGGCTATAACCGATAGATAGTGAATCCGGGCAGTCTGGGAGGCTATTTTCTGTTATTGGCTGCTTAGGATAGTCTGGGGAAAATACAGCAATGGTAGAAATATACTCCAATTTCTTACGTTCATGGTGACAACAAAAATTAATGATTTCTACAATGCCATCGACATTCGTTCCTTTAACACTACTGTATGGAAGAACAAAATTAATCTGGGCCGCTGCGTGATATATTTTAGATACTCTCTCTGA
>NZ_JAQRFJ010000099.1:0-7039 GCF_028599065.1 Xenorhabdus sp. PR6a
ATCAAAATCCTGTGGAACGGGGCGAATCATATGCAACCCAGAGAATTCTGTCAATGAATTCATTAATATTCTCGGTGTAAGCGTTGAAAAAGCCATCAATGACCCATTTTGAGCGCAAAAATAAAGGCACGACAATAAATTGCGTGCCTCTATTATTCCTGTTATTCACGCCATACTATTGACGGTAACAACATCGCTAAATAACGATTTATTGTGCCTCACGCTGCGCAATATAAGCCAGCGCCTTATCAATACGAGACAGTGAACGTGCCTGGTTAATCGCATGGATGGTGACATCCACACTTGGAGACTGGCCTGCACCTGTTACCGCAACACGCAGTGGCATACCGACTTTACCCATGCCAACTTCCAGCTCGTCAGCCGTCGCTTGAATCGCGTGATGGATATTCTCTGGTGTCCATTCAGTCAGCGCGGCCAGTTTCGCACGGGCAACTTCCAATGGCTGGCGGGCAACCGGGCGCAGATGTTTTTTCGCCGCATCGGCATCAAACTCAGCGAACTCTTCATAGAAATAACGACAAGATCCCGCCATCTCTTTCAGCGTCTTGCAGCGCTCACCCAGCAGTTTGATCAAATCAACCAGTTCCGGGCCAGTGCGGGTATCAATCCCTTGCTGTTCAATATGCCACGCTAAATGTACCGCCACTTTCTCTGCCGGCAGGGTATTGATGTAATGATGGTTCAGCCATTGCAGTTTTTCCGTATTGAATGCACTGGCGGATTTACTGATCGCATCAAGGTCAAACAGTTCAGTCATTTCTTCAACGCTGAAAATTTCCTGATCGCCATGTGACCAGCCCAGACGAACCAGATAGTTCAACAGCGCCTCTGGCAGATAACCTTCATCACGGTACTGCATGACGCTGACAGCGCCGTGACGTTTGGACAGCTTTTTGCCATCATCGCCGAGGATCATCGAAACATGGGCATATTCTGGAACCGGGGCGCTAAGCGCTTTCAGGATATTGATCTGACGCGGCGTGTTGTTGATATGGTCTTCACCACGAATAACGTGGGTGATTTCCATATCCCAATCATCAATAACCACACAGAAATTATACGTTGGTGAACCGTCGGTACGGCGAATGATCAAATCATCCAGCTCTTGGTTGCTGAATTCAATCGGGCCACGGATGCTGTCATTAAAAATAACAGAACCTTCTTGTGGGTTGCGGAAACGGACAACATGTGGCTCATCGTGGCTGTGCTGGCACTCGCTATCACGGCATCGACCGTCATAACGTGGTTTTTCACCCTTCGTCATCTGAGTTTCACGCAGTTGTTCCAAATGCTCTTTAGAACAATAGCAGCGGTAAGCCGTGCCTTGCGCCAACATGTTATCAATAACGTGGTTGTAACGGTCGAAACGTTTGGTCTGATAATAAGGGCCTTCATCCCAATTCAGATTTAACCAGTTCATTCCGTCCATAATTGCGTCAATGGCTTCTTGCGTGGAACGTTCCAGATCGGTATCTTCGATGCGAAGAACAAATTCACCTTTATTGTGGCGACTGTATAACCAGGAATAAAGCGCAGTACGCGCACCACCAACATGCAGATAGCCGGTAGGACTTGGTGCAAAACGGGTTTTAATTTTACTCATCAGGAATTGCCTTAATTACCTTTCTCTTAATAAGGAGAGCATTTTATCACTGCACTTCAATTCCTCAATGGCGTTAACGGTGGGTTATTGAGAAAAGCCAAAATAGGTTGACCAATTGATACCCTACCGTGATTATAATTGTTTCATTCTGTTTAATTTTACGACGAACGGTTGTTTTAGTAATAAAAAGCGTTGACTCACCTCGAACTATCCCTATAATGCGACTCCATCACGACGGGGCGATTAGCTCAGTTGGTAGAGCATCTCCCTTACAAGGAGGGGGTCATCAGTTCGAATCTGGTATCGCCCACCATATTTCTCGCCGTGATAAACATGATTTTATGATTGGGCGATTAGCTCAGTTGGTAGAGCATCTCCCTTACAAGGAGGGGGTCATCAGTTCGAATCTGGTATCGCCCACCAATCATAAATCAGTGGTATTGATGTCGTTATAGTCATCTTGAAGTGGGCGATTAGCTCAGTTGGTAGAGCATCTCCCTTACAAGGAGGGGGTCATCAGTTCGAATCTGGTATCGCCCACCACTTCATCAGGTTGTTTCGTAACAGTATCACATTGATATTGAGAATGGGTCGTTAGCTCAGTCGGTAGAGCAGTTGACTTTTAATCAATTGGTCGCAGGTTCGAATCCTGCACGACCCACCATTCAAATATCAAAACCAAAATTATCTAATTGGGTCGTTAGCTCAGTCGGTAGAGCAGTTGACTTTTAATCAATTGGTCGCAGGTTCGAATCCTGCACGACCCACCATTTAGATATCAAGATCAGAATTACCTAATTGGGTCGTTAGCTCAGTCGGTAGAGCAGTTGACTTTTAATCAATTGGTCGCAGGTTCGAATCCTGCACGACCCACCATTTAGGTCTGAATCATGAAGTGGGCGATTAGCTCAGTTGGTAGAGCATCTCCCTTACAAGGAGGGGGTCATCAGTTCGAATCTGGTATCGCCCACCACTTCATCACTCTCCCCTTTATCCGACTTTCTCTTTGCTCTAGAAATCTATCCCTTTAATCCATAATGCTTGAATTTTTCCAGCACCCGCTGCATTTCTGTCGCAGAGAGTATTGGAACGGTCTCCGCAATTGGCAGCACTTTTAAGTAAAGTTGTGCCAATATCTCAATTTCATTTGCCAACCAGAGCGCTTTTTCCAGACTCACTTCCATTGCAATCATGCCATGATGCTGCATTAATAATGCCTTACTGTGAGTGATCCCCTTTTTCACATTGTCAGCCAGTTCAGCTGTCCCAAAAGTGGCATAAGGAATACAGGGAACGTAATTGGTGCCTGTAACGGCAATCATATAGTGAATGGCGGGTATCGCATGATTGAGAATGGAGACTGCCGTTGCATTAACCGCATGATTATGTACAACGGCATTGAGATCAGGGCGTGCCTGATAGCAGGAGAGGTGAAAATGCCACTCGCTTGAAGGCACCTTATCGGCGGCATATTCACCTTGATAACTGACATAGACGATTTGATCTGGTGTCAGTTTTTCATAAGCTATACCGGCAGGCGTAATCAAAAAACCGTCCTGATAGCGGGCACTGATATTGCCTGATGTTCCTTGATTCAATCCAAGTGCGTTCATTTTAAGGCAGGTTGCAATAATTTCTTGGACGATTTGCTCTCTATTCATCATTTTTACCTTGCGTAATCACTACGGTTGCCCGCACAAATCAGGGAAAAGGGTCTGTAATCCTTCCGCACTGGCATCACAAATTCCTCGTTCAGTAATCAACCCAGTGATAAGTTCAGCAGGAGTCACATCAAAAGCATAATTTCCACAAGATGTCCCTGGTGGTACTGTATTGACCCAACTTCGTATACCTTCAGGTGTGATGCCATATGTGTGGGATTGTTCTTTGCCTGAACGCTGTTCAATGGGAATTTCTTTTACGCCATCCCAGACCGTAAAATCCAGCGTCGGGGATGGCAGGGCAACATAAAAAGGCACCTGATTGGCTTTGGCCGCCAATGCCTTGAGATAAGTCCCGATTTTGTTGCATACATCGCCTCGTGCGGTTGTTCGGTCTGTGCCGACAAGACAGAGATCGACTTTGCCGTGTTGCATCAAATGCCCGCCAGCGTTATCAGCAATCAACGTATGGGATACGCCGTGTGAACCTAATTCAAAAGCGGTTAGCCCCCCTTGATTACGTGGGCGGGTTTCATCAACCCAGACATGAACCTTGATTCCGGCATCATGCGCCATATAAATGGGTGCCAGTGCGGTTCCCCAATCTACCGTCGCGAGCCAGCCGGCATTACAGTGCGTCAAAATATTGACGGTTTCGTCGCTTGGTTTGGTTGCTGCAATACACTGGATCATTTGTAGCCCGTGCTCACCAATTTTGCGGCAGAGTTCCACATCTTCATCTGCAATTTCATTGGCGATACGATACGCTGTTGCTTCACGTTGTGAATGCTCGCTATTTTCCAGTACTTGATATGTTCGATCCAACGCCCATTTTAAATTGATTGCGGTGGGGCGGGTTTTAACCAGGATAGCGTAAGCCTGTCGTAAATTTTCATCGCTGTTTTCCTGATGCATTGCCAACGCCATACCATATGCGGCAACCGCACCAATCAAAGGCGCTCCTCGTACCCACATTTCTTTGATGGCAGTTGCCGCATCTTGCAGAGTGCGGAGTTGAATAATCTGCACTTCAAAAGGAAGTTTGGTCTGATCGAGAATTTCGACAGTATAACCATCGTCAGCAAGCCAAACAGAACGATAATGAGTGCCACTAATTTTCATATCAACCTCTTAACACTGTGCAATATAACGTCTAATGAGCGAGAACGTCGGGTAATTTTCGCGATTTACTATCAATTCCCGAGCTAATTTCAGTGCCCGCTTCTCGCAGATAGCGCGCTGATTTTGATCTTTAATGTGTTTGAAATCGGCAACACCGGCACACCCGATAATACGGCGATTAATCTCCAGGCCGGCATAAGCAAGCGTGTCTTTAAATAAGGTGGATAGAAAATCGTCTTGTACTGTTTTTAAGAAGGACGCATCAAATGATCCTTGCTGATAAAGCACGACAGGATAGGCATCCCCAATCTTTTTTTCATGCCATAACTGGCGGAAACGACGTTCAAATACCGACCAGGTTGTTTCTATTTGCGCCAGAAGCCAGGTCTGATAATCAGTACATTGCGCATGATTTTCTCGTAGGGCAGATTGGGCAAAGTATGCCATCAATAAGTTACCAATATAGCTACCGATATCAAACGCCATGGGTTCCATAAAACTGAATTCCGGGTCAATGACCTTGGTAGAATCTGGCGTTACCATAATTGATCCAGAATGGAGATCACCATGCAGCAAGGCTTGGGCTTGCGTCATGAATTGATACTTATACTGCATGGCGGTTTGAATGAGTGCCCGATCTTGCCAGATGGAGTAGATTTCATCGTCAAGCTGAGGCGTCGTCCAGTTATTTCTCTCCGCATTAAAATAGGGTTCAGTAAAAATAAGATCTTCAGTGATCTTGCAAAGTTCATGATTGTTGGCGAAGCGGGCAGTGAGATCTTTTTTCCCTTTACTGGTCATGCCAATATCGGAAGTATGGAACAGGGTATTCGCGAGAAAAATTCCCACATCTTCGGCGAGATTAGGCAGTTTTTCCCCAGCGATGAGGCGCTTACGTAGAATAATATGCTGAGACAAATACTCTATAACAAAGAGAGACATCTTCTCATCATAAAAATAGACCTCAGGCACATAGGCGTTGGCGACTCTTTTTTCTTCAATCAGGGCATGATATTCAAAATGCGAACGCATAAGGGAAAGTGGCCATGACTCCCCCGCAGCCCGTACATAAGGCAGGGCTTGTTTCACGACAATGGTTTTTTCTTTTCCGGCGACAATAAAGACTAAATTGAGATTTCCATCACCCACTTCTTGAATTTGCCAGGTTTCAGGAGAACCACCGAGTGAAAGGGTTGTTGGTAAATTTTTAGCAAGATAGTGTGATAAAGATCCGCAAGTTTGTGGGATATACCCTATAGGGACATGAGCAGACATTATTTTTCATCCTGATAATTTCATGAAGGAAAGTTCATAAACAAACGGCACAGCGATAACTCATTCTGCTGTAATGGAATTGACAGTTGTTAACTATAAGATATGCAAGAGTAAGCTGTCTGTGATGGAACTAGAATATCAGCTATGTTTGAGGTTAAATAACCTTACCCTTAAAAGCCCGTTTTGCAAGTTGTAGTGCTATTGACTACAATTTGCAGCCTATTGAGCGTTTCTCTATTCCTTAAGCAAGGAAAATATCGCTGGATAAACTTTATCTAAATCAATGTTGTTGACATTTTCAGGGTCATATAATGTGACACATTTATCTTTTTTAGCCAGTGGTGCCCAATTTTCAGGTTTTGTTACACCATAAAAGGCGACAAGTTTTTTCTGTAATGAAGCGGCCAAATGGCAGATACCACCATCACCGACAACAATCAGTGTCATGTTATTCAATAAAGCTAAAAAAGAACTTAGCGAATCAGAGACGACAATTTCACTGCTTGCTCCTATACGTGATCTTAAATTCTCAGCTAAAGGAATATCCTGCTTAAACGAAGAAATAATAAATCTTGCCTCTGGATACTTTTCAAGTATTTTATTTGCTATTAGCGTCAGGCGATCATTATTAATTAAACTGTACTTTCTGTTATTAGAAACAGAAAACAAGATCATGGGATATTGATATTCAATGGACTGAAAAGTCTCTTCAAATTTAATGTAAGGAAAAAATTCAGCAGATAATTCATTCTCATTAGGTGAAAATGTACGTAATACTTTTAATGCCTGATGATAACCATTCACGTGTTCCTTTTTTGTTGGGCAGTTAATTAGCTTTGCATGCCAGTGCTTATCTGTAACAACAGCATAGCGTTTTTTAGCACCTAATAGCCATAAGAATAGATTATTTAGCTTCATGGGCGTAGGTTTGGCTGATATGGCAATATCAAACTTTTCTCGGCGAAATGATAACGCAGTATTAATAATAGATAGATAGATATTTATTTCCTTTAGGAATAATATGGACATGGATTTCAGGGCACAAATAACGAGCAAGCTCAGCATTGCCAGCGTCTATAAATAGGCCAATCTCTGCGTTGGGATAGGTTTTCTGTAAGAATTTGATCAATGGTTGAGTACAAATAAGATCACCAAGTCCATTACGGCGCAATATGGCTATTTTCATATAATTTTATTAAAAAAACTTATCGTGTTAAATTAGTTTAACTATAACCGAAAGTAGAAAATAATGGTATAGGGTTTGGTTATTTAGCACCTTATTAATATCATATAAAACAACAAAACAGGAGGCTTTTCTATTGTCAGGAAATAAGTTCAATAAAATTGAACATCTATG